>CAMCWJ010000067.1 GCA_945882475.1 Bifidobacterium breve | reverse complement strand
CCACCACCGGGGTGTCGAGCACCATCTACAGCCGGGGCCGGCTGCATCCCATGCCGACCGGCACTGTCAACGGAATCCCCGGCTCGCCGGAATGCCTCGCCGGCCTGGTGGACTCCGCGACGACGGCCCGGATCGCCGGGGAACCCGGCCAGCGGCTGGATTGGGCGGCGGGCGCGGACCCGGCGGTGGGGGACCTGGTGGCCGGGCGTTTCGGCGAGCAGGTGGTGGGGAGGTCGGTCGATCCCCTGCTCGGCGGGGTCTATGCCGGGTCGGCGGCCAGCATCGGGATCCGCTCGGCGGCACCCACGGTGGCGGCCGCCCTCGACGCCGGGGCGCCCAGCTTGACCGACGGCGTCGCGCGGGCGCTACCCACCGGCCCCCGCGGACCGGTGTTTGGTGCGGTGCGGGGCGGCTATCAGGTGCTCATCGACGAACTCGTGGCCCGCAGTGGACTGCACTGGGTGCAGGCGCGGATCGACCGGGTCGAGGCGGCCGGGCCCGGGTGGCTGCTCACCGACGATGCCGGCTCGAGCCGCCACGCCGACGCGGTGATCTTCGCGGTGCCCGCACCTCAGGTGGCCGACCTGCTGGCCGCTATCGCACCCGACGCGGCGGCAGCTGCCGGTCGCATCCCGGTCGCGTCGTCGGCGGTGCTGGCGATGGCCGTGCCGGCCGGCACGCCGGTCCCGGCGCAGTCCGGTGTCCTGGTGGCCTCCGGGGAAGCTTTGCGCGCCAAGGCAATCACGCTTTCGACCCGCAAGTGGGGTGGTGGCGGCAGGGCCGAGTTGCTGCGGCTGTCGTTCGGCCGGTTTGGTGACCAGGTGGCGGCCACCGCCACCGACGCCGAACTGCTCGGGTGGGCGCGCACGGATCTGGCGGAGGTGTTCGGCATCAGCGTCGACCCGTTGGAGGTCCGGGTGCACCGGTGGATCGATGCCCTGCCGCAGTACGGCCCCGGCCACGGTGACGTGGCCGCCGGGATCCGAGCCGGGCTGCCGGACTCCCTGGCCGTTGCGGGCAACTATCTCGACGGCGTCGGAGTGCCGGCCTGCGTGGCGGGGGCGGGGCGGGCCGCCGCCGCCGTGGTGGCGGCCACCCGGCGATGACGGCGGCCGCCGTGTCCCGGCGGCGGCAACGGCCGTGGCACCATGGTGGTCATGGCGAAACTGGACTACAACGCGCTCAACGCCACCATCCGCTACGTGATGTTCTCGGCGTTCGCGGTACGGCCCGGGGTCCTGGGGTACGACGAGGACTCCCGGGCTGCCGTGATCGATGAGACCGCGACCTTCCTCAAGCAACAGGAGGACGGCGGCGTTGTGGTCCGGGGTCTGTATGACGTGGCCGGCATGCGCGCCGACGCCGACTTCATGATCTGGACCCACGCCGAGCACCTTGAGGCGCTGCAGGCGACCTACAGCGATTTCCGTCGCACCACCACTCTGGGCCGTGCGGTCACGCCGGTGTGGAGCACCGTTGCGTTGCACCGTCCTGCCGAATTCAACAAAAGCCACGTCCCGGCCTTCCTGGCCGGCGAGGAGCCGGGCAACTACGTCTGCGTCTACCCGTTCGTGCGCTCGCTGGAGTGGTATCTGCTGCCCGACGAGGAACGCCGCAAGATGCTCGCCGACCACGGAATGGCCGCGCGCAGTTACAAGGACGTTCGCGCTAACACCGTGCCCGCCTTCGCCCTCGGTGACTACGAGTGGATCCTGGCGTTCGAGGCAGCCGAGTTGCACCGGATCGTCGACCTGATGCGCGACCTGCGGGCCACCGAGGCCCGCCTGCACGTCCGCGAGGAGATCCCGTTCTTCACCGGTCCGCGGGTCGGCGTGGAGGAACTCGTCAACCGGTTGCCGTAGGCCGGCTAGGAGCCCTCCGGCACCAGCTTCAGGGAAATGGAGTTGATGCAGTAGCGCTGGTCGGTCGGAGTGGGATACCCCTCACCGGAGAAGACGTGGCCGAGATGGCTGTGGCAGTTGGAGCACAGCACCTCCACCCGGCGCATGCCTAGGGTGTCGTCGGGGCGCAAGATCACCGCGTCTGAGCCGGCCGGGTCGAAGAAAGACGGCCATCCGCAGTGCGACTCGAATTTCTCTGTGCTGCGGAACAACTCGGCCCCGCAGGCCCGGCACTGGTAGCTGCCCTCGGTTTTGACGTCGGTGTACTCGCCGGTGAAGGGACGTTCGGTACCGGCCTGCCGCAGCACCTGGTACTCCTCGGGAGTGAGGCGCCGCCGCCATTCGTCGTCAGACAGTTCGAGCATGCGCGCCACGGTACCGCGAGCGTTACGCCAGCGCAGCAGTCGGCGCCGAACGTCACGCTGGCGTCACGCTCGGCGGGGTAGGGCGTCGGGGTCTGGGGTCATCCACGGCGGGTCGATACCGTCGTGAAGCCGGCCGTCCTTCTTGGCGTCGAGGTAGCGGAAGTACAGCACGCAGAACACCACGACGAGCATCAGCGACCAGCCGTAGGTGATCTTCATGTACTCCAGGAACCGGCCCGTCGTCGGCAGACGCCACATCAGCCACCGGTCCAGCGTCAGGAACCCATAGGTGGCCAGCCAGGCCGGCCAGTTGCGCAGCACCGAGTTGCGCAGCACCACCGTCATCAGGAACGGGAACAGCAGCATCGAGTAGTAGCCCTGAGCCAGCGACAGCACCAGCCACGACGCGATCAGCAGCACCCCCGAGGAGGTCAGCATCCAAAACAGCGGATCGCGGGTGCGGTAGTAGCGGTTGAGTAACCACAGGCTCAGCGCGGCCAGCACCACGAAACCGATCCGCAGTGCGGTGATGAGCCACATCGGCAGCCCGTAATACACGCCGTTGCCCAGCACTGAGGAGTTGAAGTAGTCGCGGGTGGACAGGATGTAGGGCAGTGTCCGGTGCAGGAAGTTCCCGCGGTCCACCACCAGCGGCCATGCCACCACATTGAATGCCACCGGAACCGCGACCGCGGTGACCAGGACTCGCCACTGCCGGTTGAGCAACGGCAGGAGCAGGAGGACCGCGAGCACTGGTTTGACCACCAGTGAAAGTCCAATTGCGATGCCGGCCAACCATTGTCGGTTCACCCGGCCGTCCAGCAGCCACCGAAAGAACAGCACCTCGGCGAACAGGATGCAGCCGTTGATATTGGTGAAGACCAGGGTGTTGGTCACCGACTCGGTGACGAAGATTGCCGCCAGCAGAGCCGGCAGCGCCACCGAGGTCAGCGGAAACTTGACCAGGCGGACCAGCAGGCAGGCCGCAGCGATGATGGCCAAGGTATTGAGCAGGATGAACCAGTTGCGGGCGGCGAAGATGCTGTCGAAATAGCCGAACGGCGCCATCAGCAGGGTGCCGCCCGGGGGGTAGAGATAGTGCGGGTCGACCTGGTCGAACGCCTCGTTGTACACCGGCTCGTTGGCCCGGAAGTGCCGCAGCGCCCAATACACCGGTGCCCAGTCGTCGGTGATGTAGCCGTTGGACGTCAGCACCCAACTGCGGTGGATGATCGACATGATCGCGATCGGCCAGAGCGCTGTGCGCACGACGGCCGCGGTACTCGGCGGGCCGGTGCGGGGACCGAACGCGGTGCGCAGAAGCGAAGCAACCCGGGCCACGTCCGCACCGTACACCGGCGCGCACTGCCTGCGGCTTAGGCGGGGCAGAAGGTGTCGGTCGGCGGTAGCTTCCCGGTGTCGAGGTAGCCCAGCACCGGCGGCAGCGTGCAGGCGGAGTAGACGCTCGCCCCGTGCCCGACGCCCTGCCACATCACCCGCCGACTGACCGCGCCGGAGTTGATGATGGTGGCCGCGGTAGCCGCCACCCCCTGCGACCCGGCGATCGGGTCGTTCTGCACGCCCAGCAACAGCACGTCGGCCTTGAGGTTCTTGGGGTCCTGGGGTGCTGTTCCACTCGGCCAGTTGAGGCACTTCACCAGGTTCAGCGCTGCCACGGTGCCGAACTGCGGAAAGGTCTTGCCCCAGGCGACGACGAGTTCGCGGACCCGATCCGGGGTCGGGCGGTTCAGCGAATCGCTGCATCCGTTGACGAACTGCCCGTCGGTGCCGCGGCTGGCCTGGGTCTGGTTGATCAGGCTGTTGAGCGGGTTGGTGTCACCCTTGCCGGCGGCGGCCAGGGTGTCGGCCAGTGCCACGGTGCTGCCGATCCGGTCTCCGCTCGGATAGCCCAGTGCGGTGACGATCGCTTCGGCCAACACCGCCACCGAGGTGCCGCCCGGGCCGCGGCCGTCGCGCGCACTCGCCAGCAGTGCGGCCACGGCGCCCTTCGGGTCCGGGCCCAGTGCGCAGTTGACGGCCACGCACTGCGTGGCGAAGGCGTCCAGTGCTCCCTGCTGCGCTTTGACGGTGTCGTCGGCGGCGGACTCGGCGCCCACGCCGGGCGGGATCGGCGAGTCGAGCACCAGTCGGGCGATCTTCTCCGGATGCGAGCCGGCGTAGGCCAGCGCCACCTGCGCGCCGTTGCCGATCCCGAGCAGTGCCAGCGTCGGCACTCCCCAGGTGCTGCGCAGCCGCTCGAGATCCTCAGCGGCACGGGCATTGTCGTAGGCCGAGTCACCCGGGGCGAGGGCGTCGGTGCAGTCGGTCGTGGCGGTGAGGGTGATCGCCCCGAGGTTGGCCACCGGGTCGTTGCCCGACTCGAACTGCGTCTGCTCCCGCATCTCCTGACGGTCGAACGCATCCCGGCAGTCGATCGGGCTCGACCTGCCGATCCCACGGCGGTCCACCGCCACGATGGGCCGGGTGCGCAGAACATCACCGCCCGAACGAGCCAGCCAGACCGGCAACTGCAGCGACGACGGTAGGTCGGTGCCCGTGGTGAACACCAGTGGGCCGGCGTCGGCCGGGGTCTGCACCGAACGGGCCCGCACCGCGCCGATACTCAGGGTTCCGGGGGCTCCGCTGACTGGATCGAGGTCAGCGTCGTAGTCGGCACACTCCAGGGCAACTCCGGGGATCGCCTTGATGCCGGCGTCCCCGAACAACCGACCGGTGCAGTCTTTCCAGGCCAGATCGTTCTTGGGCGCCTCGATGGCGGGTGGAGCACCTGCTGCGGCGCTGGTGGTCGGCGCCGCATCGGGATTGCGGGCCGAATCGCTGGCGAATCGCGGATTGGCGGCAATCCACGGGGCGCACCCGGTGAGCAGGACGCTCAGCGCGACGACGCCGATCGTGCACCTGACCCGACCCTGCCCACGCATGCTCACCAGACTAGCGACCGGAGCGGTGCGACAATTCCAGGGAATCCGGACAATCAAACCCAGTTGCCTTCGCCGGGCACTCTAGATCTCTTTGGTATTTGACGAAACGAGCGACAAGGAGTGCGTCGTGCAGGTGGTGCTGCCCCAAGAGGTTGAGCCGATCGTCGCCGGGCTTCTGGGCGGGATTTCGCCGCGCGGTGGTCCGACCCGCGAGCAGATGGTCGTTCTGGAGTCCATCACGCGGGATCTGTGGGGACGCGCGGACATCGATCTGGGGAATCTGACTCCGCTGTCGCCGGACGAGGTGGCCAGAGCCCTGGAGAGGCAACAGGCGCGGCAGCGTTTCGCCGAGATCATGATGACGCTCGAACTCTGCCGCCATCCGATGTCGATGGAGCAGGTGGAGCGTGCCGAGAAGTACGTCGCGGCAATGGGAATCAACGACGTTGAGATCGAGGTGACCCGTACCGCCATCACCAAGGGCGCCGAGGCGGCCGCAACGGATCTGGAACGTTGCTACAGCGAGATACTGCCTGAGATCTCGGAGTTGACACTGCGAGACCGCTACCTGCGCCTTGACAAGCCCGACCACGCGCTTGCCGAACGACTCAGGAAATTGCGTGACCTACCCGAGGACACGCTGGGGTATCAGTACCTGGAATTCTACCGCCGCAACAACATTGAGCTTCCCGGAGACGACATCCACGTGCCCGCGCACTACGTCAATCACGACATGAACCACGTGATCACCGGGTATGAGCCGACGGCTCCCGGGGAGATCGCACGGTCGGGGTTTCTGTTGGCCACCAATGACTCCCACCACAACTGGCTTGAGTTTCTGCTGACCATGTCGATTCACGAGTCGGGCGTGCTCAACCACGGCAACATCCGGGCCAAGGTGGCCACGCTGGATCGCACAGGCGTTCCCGAGTTTCTCGGCGAGGGTTTCAAGAGGGGAACGCACTGCACGGTGGATCTCAGTCAGGTCGATCATCTCGCGATCGCACATCTGCCATTGGACGAGGTGCGGAAAAACTTCTCGATTCAGCCACTGCAGTCCGCCGCCGACTGACGTCAGGGAACGCGGACGTATCGCAGATAGAGGTAGCCCTCGACGTCGGTGAGGATGTGCACCGGGCGCATCTGGGTCAGCGCAAGGTCGACGCCGCCGGTGAGGCGAACCGCGCTGCCGCCCACCAGCATCGGTGCGCAAGTCAGGCAGAGGTCGTCGAGCATGCCCTGTGCGACGAAGGTACCCAGCAGGGTCGGCCCGCCCTCGGTGAGCACGCGTAGCAACCCGCGGTCGGCAAGCCGCGCCATGGCGATGGCCAGGTCGACGCGGCTCGGGTCATCCCCGGAGCAGTCGATCACCTCGGCGGCGGCGCCCAACCGGCGGCGGGCGCTGGGGGCGGCGTCGGCGCACGTCAGAACCATCGTCGGTACCTCGGCGTTGACCAGGACCGGCAGGTCGTGCGCCAGGTCACCGGTCCGGGTGACCACGGCGATCGGCGGCACCTCGCCCTGGCCGCACTGTTGACGGCGCTGGCGCTGGACGGCCGTCATCTTCGCGCCCGCATAGTTCTCGGCTTTGGCGGTGCCGGCACCCACGACGATCACGTCGGCGAGCTCGCGCAGTATCGCGAACAGACGGCGGTCGCCAGGTCCACCGAGGCCACCGGAGGTGCCGCTGACCGTGGCGCCGCCGTCGAGACTGGCGATGAAGTTGGCCATCACCACACACCGGTCGGGATCCCGCGGGTAGGCGTAGAGCTCTTTCAGGCGCGCGTCGTCGACGGTGGCGTCGCCTGTCGGACCGAGCAGGCTGAACCACGTCTCGTCGGAGTCACCGGGTTGCGCAGTCGCCATCAGGCAATTGCAACACGCGTCGCGGCGGCTGGCTACAGTGCCAGCCATGCCCGCTCACCTGGTGGACCGCCGTCCTTCGGTGTCCCCGGAGCGCTTGATCGCCCAACTGGTTCCGCCACCGACGTTCGCCGACGTCGACTTCGACAGCTACCGCCCTGACCCGGCCGAGCCCAGCCAGGCGTCGGCCGTCGTGTCCTGCCGGTCGTTCTGCGAGGAGGCGCTGCGCCGCCGGGCCGGACGCAAGAAACTGTTCGGCAAGCGCGAGACCCTGCCCGGGGTTGGTCTCTACCTCGACGGCGGGTTCGGGGTCGGCAAGACCCACTTGTTGGCGTCGGTCTACTGGTGGCTGCCCGATTCCGATCGCAAGGCGTTCGCCACCTTCGGTGAGCTGACTCAGTTGGCCGGGGTATTCGGGTTCGTCGAGTGCATCGACCTGCTGGCCGACTACACCGTGGTGTGCATCGACGAATTCGAACTCGACGACCCGGGCAATACGACGCTGATCTCGCGCCTGCTCTCTCAACTGGTGGAACGCGGGGTCTCGATTGCGGCGACGTCGAACACCCTGCCCGAGCAACTCGGCGAGGGACGTTTCGCCGCCCAGGACTTCATGCGCGAGATCAACACGCTGGCAAGCATTTTCACCACCGTGCGCATCGAAGGCCCGGATTACCGCCAGCGCGGACTCCCGCCGGCACCGGAGCCGTTGTCCGACGAGCAGGTGATCGCTCGGGCCGAAGAGGTGCCGGGGGCGACGCTGGACGACTTCGACGGACTGTGCGCCCACCTGGCCACCATGCACCCCTCGCGCTACCTGACCCTGATCGAAGGGGTGTCCGCGGTCCACCTGACCGGGGTGCATCCTCTGGACGACCAGAGTGTGGCACTGCGACTGGTGTCGCTGACCGACCGGCTCTACGACGCTGGCATCCCCGTGGTGTCCTCCGGGGCCAAGCTGGACACCCTCTTCTCCGCGGAGATGCTGGCCGGTGGTTATCGCAAGAAGTACCTGCGTGCTACCTCGAGGTTGTTGGCCCTGACGAACATGTCCTAGAACTCCCGTGGAATCACACGGACCGCACCATCACATAGTCGTTCTCCACGCCCGCCCCGAGCCGGAACGTCTTAGTCCCGGCGATCGCAAATCCGTGCTTGCGGTAAAAGCGTTGCGCGCGCTCGTTCTCGCGGTTCACCCCCAGCCACATCACCTCGGCTCCACAGCCTGCCGCCCACTTGATCGCGGCCCGCATCAACCCCGGGGCAGCATCAGTGCCGTGATGGCCGGCTGCGACGTACAACTTGGACGCCTCGACCGCCGGTAGCGCGGGCACCGACCCGGCGACGTCCGGATCGTCACCGATCCCGCGAACCAATATCGCGTAGCCGATGATGCGGCCGTCGTCGCGGGCGACGAGGACCCCTCGCCCGGGGTCGGCGAGATACTCGCTGAATCGTTGCGGCGAGAAGGTGGCTGCCACGAAGGCGGTGATATCGACGGCCGCGGTCGCCGGAGGGCAGGCCAGCGGGAAGGTCGCCGCTGCGACGCGGGCCAATTCGTCGACATCTGCCGGGGTCGCGGACTGGATTTCGTCGAGCATCCGCCACACCACCTCACCGTTCGGGGCCATCTGCGCCCGGGCGGGGCTGCGGTGCGATCCGGGGTCAACCCCGGGGTTTCGCTGCGTGCGCGGTCGGGCCTTCCTAGACTTGAGCGTATGGCTGGTCTGCGAAAGTCCGAAGAGCGCATCGATATGAGCACGGTGGAGAACCGGGCCTCGTCGGTGCCGGCGATGTTCCGTGATCGGGTCGCCGCGACACCCGACGCCGAGGCGTTCCGCTTTCCCGACGGCGACGGCTGGGCCAGCGTCACCTGGCGGCAACTGGGCGACCGGGTCACCTTGGTTGCGGCCGGACTGGTCGCCCTCGGCATCCAGCCCGAGGAGCGGGTGGCGCTGGCAAGCGGAACCCGCTACGAGTGGGCGCTCGTCGACTTCGCGATCCTGGCGGCGGGTGCGGCCACCACCACGGTCTACCCGACCACCCACGCCGAGGATGTGGCGTTCATCGTCGCCAACTCCGGCAGCCGGATCGTGATCGCCGAAGACCAGCAACAGGTCGACAAGCTCGTCGCCCACCGCTCCGAACTGCCCGCTGTGTCGAAGGTGGTGGTCATCGACGGCGCCGGTGACGGCGACTGGGTGATCAGCCTCGGCGATCTGGAGCAGTTGGGGCGCGACCTGCTGGCGCAGGCGCCGACCACGGTGAACGACCGCATCGATGCCATCCGCCGCGACCAACTGGCCACGCTGATCTACACCTCCGGCACCACCGGCAAACCCAAGGGTGTCCGGCTGACCCAGGATTCCTGGACCTACACCGCCGCCGCCATGGATTCCCTCGGTGTGCTCAGTGACAAGGACCTGAACTACCTGTGGCTGCCGTTGGCGCACGCGTTCGGCAAGGTGATGCTGGCGCTGCCGTTGCAGATCGGCTTCACGACCGTCATCGACGGCCGGGTGGACAAGATCATCGAGAACCTCGCGGTCATCCGGCCGACGATCATGGGCGCGGTGCCCCGGATCTTCGAGAAGGTGCACGGCCGGATCACCGAGATGATGGCCAAGGAGGGCGGCATCAAGAAGCGCCTCTTCGACTGGGCCTCCGAAGTGGGTCTGCAGGTGTCTCGGGCGAAACAGGCCGGTCAGCGACCCTCGCCGCTGCTGGCGGCACAGCACAAACTCGCCGACCGACTGGTGTTCTCCACCATCCGGCAGCGGTTCGGCGGCCGGATGCGCTTCTTCATCTCCGGGTCGGCCGCCCTTGACCGCGACATCGCGCAATGGTTCGACGCCGTCGGTGTCATCGTGCTTGAGGGCTACGGCCTGACCGAGACGTCGGCGGCCTCGTCGATCAACCGGCCGAGCGCATACCGGTTCGGCACCGTCGGGTGGACGTTGCCGCAGACCGAGGTCAAGATCGCCGACGACGGCGAGATCCTGCTGAAGGGTCCCGGCATCATGAACGGCTACCACGACCTCCCAGAGGCGACTGCTGAGGCGATCGAGGCCGACGGCTGGTTCCACACCGGCGACATCGGCGAACTCGACGGCGAGGGCTTCCTGCGGATCACCGATCGCAAAAAAGACATGTTCAAGACCTCACAAGGCAAATACGTTGCGCCATCGGCCATTTCGGCTCACTTCAAGGGTATCTGCCCCTACGCCAGCGAGATCATCGTCTATGGCGAGGGCAAGCCGTACTGCGTCGCGCTGGTCAGCCTGGACGCCGACAGCATCCGCGAGTGGGCGGCCGATAACGGCATGGGGGAGAAGTCCTTCGGTGAGATCGCCCGGGACTCCACGACCCGCGAGATGGTCAGCGGCTACGTCGAGCAACTCAACAAGGGCCTCAATCGCTGGGAGCAGGTCAAGCGGTTCTCGATCATCGACCGTGAACTCACCGTCGAGGCCGGCGATCTGACGCCGAGCCTCAAGCTCAAGCGCAAGGCCGTGGTGGACAATTTCCACGACAGCATCGACACGCTCTACGTCTGAGCGCCGGTAACGTCGGGGCGCGAGCGGTCGATGTGGTTGGTGTGGAGCGTCGGGTGAAGCGGGTTGCCGCCGGGTCGGCGCTGTGCGTCGCGATGACTGCGCTCTCGCCCGCCCACGCTCATGCGGACTCGACACCCCCGGCCGAGGGATCCGCCTGTCCGGCTGAGTTCGCCGGTTCCATGACCCTGCTTCCCGACGAGCAG
>CAMCWJ010000066.1 GCA_945882475.1 Bifidobacterium breve | reverse complement strand
CCCGCCCGATCGTGTAGCCGGCGAAGCTCTGGCCGTCCGCTAACGGCATCTGCGCAGCCTAGGCGCATTGAGATTGCCTTCTAGCAACTCACCCCGGGACATGGGCTTTCAGGTGCGCGAGTGCACCGGTGGCCAGGCGGGCGAGTTCGGCCGCCTCGTCGCGGTCGAGGGCGGCATCGAAAATCTCGGTCATCCGGCGACCCGTCGCGGCCTCGACGGCGGTGTAACGGTCCTTCTTGTCCGCTCCGTCGGCGAACGGTTCCGGCCAGCCGAACATCATCGTGTAGTCATGGCCACCGTGGAGCATGTGGGCTTCGACCGGGCTGATGCCGGAGTTGGCCAACGCATTGAAATGCACATCAGCGCGTAGTTCACGCAAGACGAACATCACCTGCAGTGCCCGCGCGGGGTCGTCATCGGCCAGTGGCATGTTCCGCCATCCGGCGAACATCGGCAGGCCGAGGTAGGACGTCGCACCGATGACTTTCTCGCCCAATTCGGCGATGCGCGCCAAGCCCGTCGCACCGGCAAGGTACTTCCGGCCGAAGTCGGCGATCTGATCGGAGTAGACCTGTGCAGCGCCCATCGCCCCGCGCACCGCGACACCCTCTTCCCAACAGGCGTTGATGAAGGTCGGCTCGAAGATGGCGAACACCGAACTGACGGTCACCCCGGTGGCATCGCCGAGCACCCCGCCGCGGCCGGCGACGTAGCCCGCGAACGGGTTCTCGTACCCCGCCGCGATACTTCCCGCGAAGGTCTCCGGGTGCAGCATGAAGATGCCGATCGCCTCTCCCATCGCCGCGCCGGCCTCGTTGACAGATTGTTCCTGGACATGACTCATGTTGTGGCTCCTCATGTTTGGCGGTAACTGATGGTGTTCGGTGTGGTGCCGCTAACCAGCCGCGACACGGGCAACCGCGACCGGGATGCCGTTGAGCGCCCCGTTCCCCGACGGTTCGTCGAGGAAGGTCGGTGGGGACAGGATGTTGCTGTTGACGCCCGGCGATCCGTTGGCCACACCCAGCCGGGTACCCGGCTTTCCGTGGCCCCAACCGTGCGGCATGGACACCACGCCGGGTTTGATGGCGTCGGTGAGTTCGACCGGCACCTCGATCTCACCGGCGGAGGAGACGACGCGGACGGTGTCACCGGCGGCCACCGAGCGCGCGGCCGCATCGTCGGGATGCATCAGCAGCGTGCACCGGTCACGGCCCTTCATCAGCGGCGAAAAGTTGTGGAACCACGAGTTGTTCGACCGCAGGTGCCTGCGGCTCACCAGCACCAGTTCCTCGGGTTCCCGGTCCAGTCGGGCCGCGAGTCGGGGTACGTCGTCGAGGAGGTACTGCGGCGCCAGCCGGATCTTCTTGTCGGCAGTGTTGAGGATTTCCGGCACCTGCGGGATCATCGGCCCGAAATTGACCCCGTTGGGCTGCTCCTTGAGTTTGGCCAGGGTGAGCCCCTCGGGAACCTCGCCGTAGCGGTCGCCGAACGGGCCGGTGCGCAGCGTCAGGTCCAGGATGCGCTCCGGCCCGCCATGGCTGTAGTGACTGCGGATTTGTGCCCCGTCGAGGCCCTGGGTGAAGCAGAGGTAGTCGAAGAATCCGTCGTCGATCGCCGCGACGTCGACGTCCTCGGCCGGGGTGCCGGCGCACAATCCGGTCAGCCGGATCAGGATCTCCCACTCGTGCGGGCGGTCCGGATCATCGGGGAAGAACACCGGTGCGGAGTAGTTCGCGACGGAATTGATCGCAAAGCCCAGGATCAAGTCGTCGTGGTGCGGCTGTTCCAGCGGTGAGGGTCCGGGCAGGAACACGTCGGCGTGCCGAGTGGTCTCGTTGAGCCACAGATCGACGGCGATCATCGCGTCGAGTTGCGGCAGCGCCTCATCCAGTCGGTGTCCGGCCGGGCTGGACAGCACCGGATTTCCGGCAACGGTGATGAGTGCTTTGATCTGGCCTGGTCCGGGTGTGGCGATCTCCTCGACCAGGCAGGACACCGGGACCTGCCCGAGGACTTCCTTGGCACCGCGCACCCGGGTCTGCCACCGGCCGAAGTCCGCCAGCCCGCCCTCCAGGCCCGGCTGGGGTTGGGCGGTGACGGTCCAGACCGCCGGCCGCGGGAACATCGCACCGCCGGGGGTGTCCAGGTGTCCGGTAAGGATGTTGACCACGTCGACCAGCCAGCTGGCCAAACTGCCGAACTCCTGATTGCACAAGCCGATTCGGCCATACACGACAGCTTTCTCGGTGCCCGCGAGTTGACGGGCGAGGTCACGAATGCGCTCGGCACTGATCCCGGTCACCGGTGCGACACGCTCGGGCGGCCAGTCGAGGGTTAGCTCCCGCAGCGCCTCGACGCCGTCGACGTGTCCGGTGAGCGTGCCGAGGGTGGCGAGATCCTCGGCGAACAGCGTGTGCACCACCGCCAGCAGCAGGGCGGCGTCGGTCCCCGGCGTGATGGGAAGCCACTCGTCGGCCTTGGCGGCGGTGGCGGTGCGCACCGGGTCGATGACGATCACGGTGTCGATGCGACCGATGATGCCCATCACGTCCGGGGCGGCGAGCAGCGAGCCCTGCGATGCCGCCGGGTTGGCGCCCATCACGACCAGCAAGTCGGTTCGTTCGATATCGGGAACCGGAAAGCCCCACCAGTTGCCGAACATGAGATGGGAGGACAGGTTCTTCGGCCACTGGTCCACGGTGCCGGGTGAGTAGCTGACCGGGATGCCCGACATCCCCAGCAGCACTCCGGTGTAGCGGCCCAGTGAGAACGAGTGCGCCAACGGATTTCCGGTGTAGGCGGTGACCGCACCGATGCCGTGTTCAGCGATGACCGGCGTCAGCAGTTCGGTGCAGCGCCGGAACGCCACATCCCAGCTGACCTCCTGCCACTGACCGTCCACCTTGATCATGGGCGTGCGGATCCGGTCGGGGTCTTCGTGGACGGCACCCAGCGACGCGCCCTTGGGGCACAGGTAGCCGCGGCTCCAGACATCATCGGGGTTACCGCGGATACTCACGACCCGGGCATCGGCGACCTGAATCTCCAAGCCGCACATGGCTTCACACAGTGGGCAGGTGTAGAGGTGGCGCCCATCCTGTCCGGTGGCAGCAGGTCGGGCCCGGTCGGTGGTCACCGGATCACGGTAGATCGCCTCGGCGGCACCCCGTTGCGGTTCGTCCAAACCGATGCCGAACGCTGTCGAGCGTCGATCCACCTCAATCCGGGTAGTCCATGGGCACCGCGAGGGTTTTGAGCGTCATCGCCAACGCGTCGTACTGGCCCACCAGCGTGACGAATTCGATGAGTTGGCGGCGGTCGAGAAACCCGCTGAGCCGTTGCCAACTCTGATCGGAGAGCATCCGGGTGGCGATGAGTTCGTCGACTCCGATCAGCAGGGCCTGCTGGCGATCGGAGAGTCCCTCAGCGGCCGGCCAGGCGAAGACCCGGGCCTGGGTGTTCTCGTCGACTCCGCGCCGCAACGCCAGCCGGCGATGCTGCTGCAGTTCGTACTCGCTGCCTCGCAGATGGCCCACCCGCAGGATCACCACCTCGGTGTCACGCTTGGGAAGTCGTCCGGCATTGAGCAGCAGGCCACTGAACGGCGCCCACGACCAGAACAGCCGACGGTGCTGAGCCAGCACGGTGAACAGATGGAACTCGGGTACTCCCCAGACCCGGGCGCTCAGCCTGCAGAACAAAAACCCGAAAAGGCCGAGTTCTCGCCGGCCGCCCGGCGGGACGCGTTCTGCGCTCACCGCGGGCAGCGGGTCAATCCGGTTGGCCGGTAGCGGTTCTCGCGAGGTCATACCCCATTACACATCGTTGGTCGTAATGTCGCTGCCTATGAGTCAAACGCCTGCACCTATTCCCACCGCGGCCGAGGCGATAGCCCGTCTGGACATGCCGTTAGTCGAAGCGATGATGACTCAGCGGGCAATTCGCCGCGTTCTGCCCGACCCCGTCGACGACGCGATCGTCGTGAAATGCATCGAGTTGGCACTGCGGGCCCCGACCGGCTCGAACGGTCAGAACTGGGAATTCATCGTCGTCAAGGATCGCCGTGTCAAGGAGAAGCTGGGCAAACGCTATCGGCAGGCCTGGTCGGTGGCGCTCGCCACGCAGTACCGGCCGTGGACGACGTCGGTAGGTCTGCGCCGCCGCCTGGTAAACAGCGACGACCCGACGGCGAAACTGCTGCGAGCCGTGCAATGGCAGGTCGATCACTTCGCCGAGATTCCCGTCCTCGTCGTGCCGTGCCTCGGCGGCGGGGTCCGCGGCGGCCAGCTGCCGTATGCGCCGCTGCCGCACGTGCTCAGCTCGGGCGTGGCCGGATCGATCTACCCGAGCGTGCAGAACCTGCTCCTGGCCGCGCGGGCGATGGGCCTGGGCGCGGGCCTGGTCACCCTGCCGCTGTGGAACATGACCTCGGCCCGACGGATCCTCGGCCTGCCACTGTCGGTCACTCCGTATTGCGTGGTTCCGCTCGGCTGGCCGAAGGGCCGCTACGGTCCGACGACGCGCCGACCCGTCGGAGAGGTCACCCACCTCGACGGATACGGCAACCGGCCCTGGCTGGACGGCTGAAGCACCACCGGCGGACATTCGCGCCGGGCAGCAGGCAGAGCCCCGGGCGGACGGCCTAGCACCGCAGCGGTGGCGGCCGACTGGCGGTGCTGGAAGTTCGTTATCCTGGGATCACGTTCGAAGTGCGGATTCGCCCTTCCTGCGGGCGGCGATCACGCCGTTCACGTGCGCAGCCGCGCGGGGGCGGCGACGGTCTCGGCGCAGACACGTCCGAAAGAGGAAGCACCGTGGGTACAGCCAGCGTGACGCCGATTGCGGTGATTGGAATGGCCTGCCGCCTTCCGGGCGGCATCGACACACCCGAGCTGCTCTGGGACGCACTGCTGGCCGGTACCGACCTGGTGACCGAGATTCCGGCCAACCGCTGGGACCCCGACGAGTTGTTCGATCCGGAGCGCGGGGTGCCCGGGAAGACGATTTCCCGGTGGGGAGCCTTCCTCGATGACATCGGGGGTTTCGACGCCCCGTTTTTCAACCTGCCCGACAACAAGGCCCTCGCGATGGACCCGCAGCACCGTCTGTTGCTGGAGACCTCCTGGGAGGCGGTCGAACGAGCCGGTATCGCTCCCGCGTCGTTGGCCGGAACCGCAACGGGGGTCTTCTTCGGGCTGTCGCACGACGACCAGACCCCGTTGGCTATCGACGAGGGCATCTACGGATTCACCGAATCCACCGCGTGCATGGCCTCGGGCCGGGTGGCCTACGTGCTCGACGCACGCGGTCCGGCCCTGACATTCGACACCGCATGTTCCTCAGGACTGCTCGCCGTCCACGTCGCCTGCCGCAGCCTCAACGACGGCGAGAGCGATCTCGCCCTTGCCGGCGGCGTTCAGGTGATGATGGAGCCCCGCAAGAACATCTGGGCATCCTCTCAGGGCATGCTCTCACCGACCGGGCGCTGCCATGCCTTCGACGAGGCGGCCGACGGGTTCGTCCGCTCCGAGGGCTGCGCCGTGGTGGTCCTCAAGCGACTGCCCGACGCACTGCGCGACGGCGACCCGATCCTGGCCGTGGTGCGCGGCACGGCCACCAACTCCGACGGCCGGACACGCAACATCGCGACGCCGTCGTTGGACGCCCAGGTTGCGGCCTGCCGGGCCGCGCTCGCCGCCGGCGACGTCGACCCGGACACCATCGGTGCCATCGAGGCGCACGGCACCGGAACCCCGGTTGGGGACCCGATCGAATTCGGCAGCCTCGCAACGACATACGGCAGGAACGGCACGGTCCTTCTCGGCTCGGCGAAGTCGAACTTCGGCCATACCGAAGCGGCCGCGGGCGCGCTGGGTTTCGTCAAAGCCGTCCTCGAGGTTCAGCACGGGGTGGTGCCGCCCATGGTGCACTTCAACCGGCTGCCCGAGGCACTGGCCCAGATCGAGACCGGATTGAAAGTTCCGCGGGAGACCACGCCGTGGCCCACCGGCGTCGCCGGACCGCGCCGGGCCGCGGTCTCCTCCTACGGTGTCTCGGGCACCAACGTGCACGCCATCGTCGAACAGGCACCGACCACTGCGCCTGCCGCGGCGGCTGAGACCGACCGGACGCTGCTGTTCCCCATCTGCTCCACCTCTGCCGACGAACTGCGGGAAACTGCCGGACGGTTGGCGGTTTGGGTTGAGCAGCAAGGTGATTCAGTGGCCCTTGCCGATCTCGGCTACACCCTGGCACGTCGGCGCGGACACCGGCCGGTGCGCACCGCGGTGATCGCCGACGACCGGAAGGAACTCTGCGCCGCCCTGCGGGAGATCGCGGCCGGTGATGCGCAGTACCCGGCCTCGGTGGGCCGCGACGACCGCGGGCCGGTGTGGGTCTTCTCCGGACAGGGGTCGCAGTGGGCGCAAATGGGCTCCGGACTGCTCGAGACCGAACCCGCGTTCGCCGCCACCATCGCGGCCCTCGAACCGCTGATCGCGGCAGAGTCCGGCTTCTCGGTGACCGCGGCGATGTCGGCACCGGACACCGTCACCGGCATCGAACGCGTCCAGCCGACCCTGTTCGCGATGCAGGTCGCACTGGCCGAGGCAATGAAGTCCCGGGGCGTACGGCCGGGCGCGGTCGTCGGGCACTCGATGGGCGAGGCGGCCGCGGCCGTCGTCGCCGGTGCGCTCTCGCTCGAAGACGGAGTGCGGGTGATCTGCCGCCGGTCGACACTGCTGGCCCGACTGTCGGGTTCCGGCGCGATGGCCTCGGTCGATCTGTCCGAGCAGGCCGTCCGCGACGAACTGGCCGGCCGCGGCATCGAGGACGTCGTGGTGGCGGTGGTCGCCTCGCCCCAGAGCACGGTGATCGGCGGCGACACCGCGAAGGTCCGCGAGTTGGTCGCCGACTGGGAGCGCCGGGACGTCATGGCACGCGAAGTAGCCGTCGATGTCGCCTCGCACTCTCCGCAGGTGGATCCGATCCTCGCCGACCTGGCCGCCGCGTTGACAGATCTCACACCGATGACACCGCAGATTCCGTTTTACTCGGCTACCCGTCCCGATCCGCGCGCGGTGCCTGAGTGCGATGCCGGGTACTGGGTGGACAACCTTCGGCAGACCGTGCGCTTCGCCGCGGCCATTCGGGCTGCGCTTGAGGACGGCCACCGGGTCTTCGGCGAACTCTCCCCGCACCCCTTGCTGACCCGCGCCGTCGAGCAGACCGCGCAGGGGTTGGAGACTCCCGCGGCGGCACTGGCCGGCCTGCGCCGCGAACAACCGACACCGCACGGGTTACTGGACTTCGTCGCCGACCTGCACAATGCCGGCGCGGCAGTGGACTTCTCGGTTCTCTATCCGACCGGACGGTTGGTGAACGCTCCGCTGCCGATGTGGACCCACCGCAACTACCGGCTCACCCGGGACCCCTCGGCGCCGGGTGCCCGCGGTGATCACAGCGTCGCCGCACATCCTCTGCTGGGCGCTCATGTGCGGCTCCTGGAGGAGCCGGAACGGCACGCCTGGCAGGGCGATGTCGGCACCGTCGCGCTGCCGTGGCTGGGCGACCACCTGGTGCGCAATGTCGCCGCGCTGCCGGGGGCTGCCTACTGCGAGATGGCACTGGCGGGGTCGGAGCAGATCTTCCCCGACGGTTCGCACGTCTGCGACGTCGAGTTCGAGGAGTTGCTCCTACTCGACGAGCACACCGAGGTCTCCGCCGTGGCGGCGGCCGAACCCGACGGCACCGTCAGTTTCGCGGTGTCAACCGCCACCGACGACGAGCGGATACAACGTGCCACCGCAGTGCTGCGCGCCAACGGCGATGAGCCGCAACCGGTTCGCCAGGACATCGACGCGCTTCTCGCCGCCCACCCCGACGCCGTCACCGGCGACGAGATCCGGGCGTCGCTGGCCCTCCGCGGCATCGACTTCGGCCCCGCTTTTACCGGCCTCACCCGCGTGCACACATCCTCCGAAGCCGCCACCATGCTCGCCGAGGTCGCGGTGCCGACGAGTATCCGAGCTCACCAATCCGGCTACGGCATTCATCCAGCCGTCCTGGACGCGTGCTTCCAGGCCGTGGGTGCGCACGTGCTGCTCGCGGGAGGGCGCGACGGCGGTCTCCTGCTGCCGTTGGGAGTGCGTCGGCTGCAACGCTTCGGTGCGGGCCGCGACGCCCGCTACTGCCACGTCACGATCACGAAGTCCGAGTCCACGCTGATCGAGGCCGACCTCGCCGTGCTGGACCGCGACGGCGAGGTGATCCTGACGATCGACGGCCTCCGGATGGGCACCGGCGACTCCAAAAGCACCGAACGCGAACGGTTACTGTCCGACCGCCTGGTGACCGTCGAGTGGCAGGAACGCCCAGCACCGTCCGAGCCGAGCGTCGACGCCGGCGTGTGGCTTCTGATAAGCACGGGCGACACCGATGACCTTCCATCGCTCCTGGCCGATGCGCTGGTGAACGCGGGCGCGCAGTGTCGAACCCGGCTCCTCGATACCGGCGCCGAGATCAGCGCCGCTGACCTGACCGCCGACGGCTTGACCGGCGTGGTCGTGCTGGCTCCGTCGGCCGGTGGCGACCCGGATCCCGCCGGCCTGGCGCGAGGTCGGCACCTCGTCGAGCAGGTCGTCCACATCGCGGCGGCGGTGGCGGCCACCGATGGGGAGCAGCCTCGCCTCTACGTCGTCACCCGCAACGCACAGGTCGTGACGCCCGGCTAACGAGTTAACCTCGACCACGGCGGTATCCGCGGACTGCTGAGGGTGATCGGTTCGGAGCATCCGGGGTTGCGACCCACGCAGATCGACGTCGATCCGCGCACCGGCGCCGATGCGTTGGCGGCTGAGTTACTCAGCGGATCCGACGAGGACGAGACAGCGTGGCGGGAGGGCGCCTGGTACGTGGCGCGGCTGCAGCGCACCCCGTTGCGCGCCGAGGAACGACGCACCGCGGTGCTCGACCCGCAGCACGACGGTATGCGCCTGCAGGTCCGCGTCCCCGGCGATCTTCGGACAATGGAACTGACCGCCGTCGAACGCCGGGCACCGGAGGCCGGCCAGATCGAGGTCGCCGTCGGCGCCTCCAGCATCAACTTCGCCGACGTGCTGGCCGCATTCGGTCGCTGCCCAACGTTCGACGGAAAGCAACCACCACTCGGGTTGGACTTCGCCGGGGTGGTCACCGCGGTCGGACCGGGAGTCACCACCCACCGGGTCGGTGACCCGGTGGGTGGCTTCGGTGCCGGCGGATGCTGGGGCACCTACGTCACCTGCGACGAACGGCTGGCGGCTCGACTGCCCGAGGGTCTGAGCGTCGAGGAGGCCGCCGCCATCTCCACCGGCTACGGCACCGCGTGGTACGGACTGCACGACTTGGCGCGGCTCGGGGCCGGCGACCGCGTCCTGATTCATTCGGCGACCGGTGGCGTCGGTCTGGCCGCGATCGCGATCGCTCGGCACGTCGGAGCGGAGATCTTCGCCACCGCGGGCAGCCCGGGCCGCCGGCAGTTGCTTCGCGACATGGGTATCGATCACGTCTACGACTCGCGCTCAACGGATTTCGCCGAAGAGATCCGGCGCGACACCGACGGGTACGGCGTCGACATCGTGCTCAACTCGTTGATCGGCCCGGCCCAGCGCGCGGGACTGGAGTTGCTGGCCTTCGGTGGGCGATTCGTCGAGATCGGTAAACGCGACGTCTACGAGCACACCCGCGTCGACCTCTACCCGTTCCGGCGAAACCTGTCGTTCTTCTATGCCGATCTGGCGTTGATGACAACCAGCGATCCGAAACGGATCGGGGTGCTGCTCCGCAAGGTCTACGAACTTGTCGGCGACGGCGTGCTGCCGGTTCCGGAACACACCGTCTATCCGTTGGCCGAGGCCGCCACCGCGGTCCGGGCGATCAGCGCTGCCGAACACACCGGCAAGCTGGTGCTGTCCGTGCCGCGCAGCGGTGAGACGCCGGTGGTGGTGCCGCCGCAACAGGCACAGGTCTTCCGTGCCGATGGCAGCTACATCGTCACCGGCGGGGTGGGCGGACTCGGGCTTTTCCTGGCCGCGGTGATGGCCAACGGTGGGTGTGGACGGATCGTGTTGACCTCACGATCTCAACCGAATCCCCAGGCGCAGAAGACGATTGACAGATTGAAGGCCGGCGGAGCCGACATCCAGGTCGAGGCGGGCAACATCGCCGACCCGGATACCGCGGCACGGCTGGTCAAGGTGGCTACCGCGACCGGTCTACCGCTGCGCGGCGTTCTGCACGCCGCGGCCGTCGTCGACGACGCCACACTGGAGAACATCACCGCGGAATTGATCGAGCGGGACTGGGCGCCCAAGGTTAATGGTGCGTGGTACCTGCATGAAGCGACCGCGGACGCGCAGCTGGACTGGTTCTGCAGCTTCTCCTCGGCCGCGGTGCTGCTGGGCTCGCCGGGACAGGGCGCCTACGCGGCGGCTAACAGCTGGCTGGACGCCTTCACAGCCTGGCAGTGCAGCCAGGGCGTGCCGGCCAGCTCGATCGCCTGGGGTGCCTGGGCCGATATCGGCGCCGGCGCGGGTGTGGCGCAACGCGGAAACGTGACGATGATCAATCCCAAGGATGGTGCGTACGCCTTCCGGGAACTGCTTCGTCACCACCGCAGCTACACCGGCTACCTACCCCTGAACGGGATGCCGCTGTTGACCGCACTCGCGGCCCGCAGCCCGTTCGCCGAAGCGTTCCGCGACGGGGAAGGTACCCGCGGCGCCGGTGTTCCGTCGGTGCTGGCCGAACTCGCCACCCTCGCCCCGGACGAATGGCCGAACCGCTTGCGTCGGGTGGTTACCGACCAGGCCGG
>CAMCWJ010000065.1 GCA_945882475.1 Bifidobacterium breve | reverse complement strand
AATGCCGGCGAGGAGGTCAGCGTCTCGGCTCGCGCGTTGATCAACAGCGACTTGGCTTTCGGCCGGCCCTCGGCGTCGGCTTTGACCCACGGCGGCAACAGACCCCAGCGCATCGCGCGGACCCGCCGGATCGCCCGGTCGTCTGGTTCATCGTGGCGGGCGACAACGGCGGCGATAGTCGTCGTGGGGGCGACGTTGTAGTTCGGGGCACCGAAACGCTGCCCGGTCTCGTCGACCGCATCGAGCCGCACCGCCAGCAGCGCCGGATCCGTCGTCGCCACGAATCGCCCACACATGACTCCATGATCCCCCCGGCAGGGCAGGATTGGGGGCGTGACCTACTGGCCCGCTCCCCACGCCGCAGCGCCGGTAGACGCCACGGTCACGGTGCCAGGGTCGAAATCGCAGACCAACCGAACGCTGATACTGGCCGCGCTTGCCGCCGCCGGGGGCCAGGGCACCTCGACGATCCGCGGGGCGCTGCGCAGCCGGGACACCGACCTGATGATCGGCGCGCTGCGCACGCTTGGACTACGGATCGACAGCGAGGGGTCGGAGTTGACCGTCGGCGGGGCGCTGAACCCCAGCGCCACGGCCCGCATCGACTGTGGCCTGGCCGGAACGGTGCTGCGGTTCGTGCCGCCGCTGGCCGCGTTGAGCACCACCGTCGTCGAGTTCGACGGCGATGAGCAGGCCCGGGCCCGGCCGATCGCCCCGCTGCTCGAGGCGCTGCGCGGACTCGGTGTCGATATCGACGGTGCCGGGCTGCCGTTCTGCGTGCGCGGCCGCGGTGAAGTCACCGGCGGCCCGGTGCGTATCGACGCCTCGGCCTCATCGCAGTTCGTCTCCGGACTGCTGCTGTGCGGCGCGGCGTTCACGCAGGGCCTGGAGGTGTTGCACACCGGCGAGTCGGTGCCCTCGGCGCCACACATCGCGATGACGGTGGCGATGCTGCGCCAGGCCGGCGTCGAGGTGGACGACTCCACCGCCAACCGGTGGGCGGTGCGACCCGGCCCGGTGGCCGCCCGGGCCTGGGACGTCGAGCCGGACCTGTCCAACGCGGTGCCGTTCCTGGCGGCAGCGCTGGTGACCGGCGGCGTGGTGCGCATCGCAGGCTGGCCGCAGGACAGTGTGCAGCCGTCCGACACCATCGTCGGGATACTGCGGATGCTCGGGTCGACTGTGCGCCAATCTGATTCACATCTGGAAGTAGTAGGTCCGGCCGGCTACCGAGGGTTCGACATCGACCTGCGTGACGTCGGCGAGCTGGCACCGTCGGTGGCGGCTCTGGCCGCACTGGCCGAATCGGGCTCGGTGTCGCGGCTCAGTGGCATCGCGCACCTGCGCGGCCACGAGACCGACCGGCTCGAGGCGCTGCGCACCGAGATCAACAGCCTGGGCGGCGACTGCGTCGAGACGCCCGACGGCCTGGTGATCACCGCGGCACCGTTGCACGGCGGGGTGTGGCACTCCTACGCCGACCACCGGATGGCAACGGCCGGCGCCATCGTGGGATTGCACACGCCCGGTGTCGAAGTGGAAGACATTGCGACCACCGCCAAGACGCTGCCGGGGTTCCCCGAGATGTGGGCACAGATGCTGAGCGACGGCGGACGTTGAGCCAGCGCGAATACGACGAATCCGACGTGCATGTCCGATCCGGCCGAGGATCGCGGCCACGCACCAAGACCCGCCCCACCCATGCCGACGCCAAACCGGCGATGGTGGTGACCGTGGACCGCGGCCGCTGGGGGTGCGTCCTGGACGGCGATCCGCACCGTCCGGTGACCGCGATGCGGGCCCGCGAACTCGGACGCACCCCGATCGTCGTCGGCGACGAGGTGGACGTCGTCGGTGACCTGTCCGGACGAACCGACTCGCTGGCCCGGATCGTCCGCCGCGGTGAACGCCGAACGGTGTTGCGCCGCACCGCCGATGACACCGACCCGACCGAACGCGTGGTCGTGGCCAACGCCGATCAGTTGTTGATCGTGGTTGCGCTGGCCGACCCGCCGCCGCGCACCGGCCTGGTGGATCGCACGCTGATCGCGGCCTACACCGGCGGGCTGCGACCCGTCCTGTGCCTGACCAAGACCGACCTGGCGCCCGCCGCGCCGTTCGCCGCGCAATTCGCCGATCTGGACCTCACCGTGGTCACCGCGGGACGCGACGAGGCGCTGGGCGAGATCGAGGCGCTGCTGACCGGGCAGGTCACCGTGCTGCTGGGCCACTCCGGGGTGGGCAAGTCGACCTTGGTGAATCGTCTTGTGCCGCAAGCCGACCGGGCGATCGGCACGGTGTCCGGAGTGGGCAAGGGCCGGCATACCTCCACCCAGTCGGTGGCGCTGCCATTGGCGGGCGGCGGCTGGGTGATCGACACCCCGGGGATCCGGTCGTTCGGCCTGGCCCACATCAAGGCCGACGACGTGCTGCTGGCCTTCTCCGATCTGGCCGCCGCGATCGACGACTGCCCGCGCGGCTGCGGCCACCTGGGGCCACCGGCCGATCCGGAGTGCGCCCTGGACCGCTTTGCGGGCGCGGCCGCGGCCCGCACCGCCGCCGCACGCCGCCTCCTGACGGTGCTGGCCGAGGCAAAGGGGTATTAGCGAATGAACAGGAGAGTTACCGGATGACTGAAGTGCCGACGATCACGCTCAACGATTCCCACCGCATCCCGCAGTTGGGATTCGGGGTGTACCAGGTGCCCCCGGAGGAAACCGCCGCAACCGTGCGGACCGCCCTGGAGATCGGCTACCGCCACATCGACACCGCACAGATGTACGGCAACGAACGCGGCGTCGGCCAGGGCATCCGGGACTTCGGCCTGGACCGCGCCGAGGTGTTCGTCACCAGCAAGCTGAACAACGGGTTTCACCGGCCCGAGGATGCCCGGCGCGCGTTCGACGCGACATTGGCCGAGTTGGGCGACGACTACGTCGACCTCTTCCTGATCCACTGGCCGCTGCCGACCCTCTACGACGGCGACTTCGTATCCACCTGGCGCACGCTCGAGGAGTTCAAGGCCGACGGCCGGGCCAGGAGCATCGGGGTGTCGAACTTCACGATCCACCATCTCCAGGAACTCGCCCTCCAGACTGAGACCACCCCCGCGGTGAACCAGATCGAGGTGCATCCCTACTTCACCAACGACGCACTGCGCGGCTACGGGACCGAACACGGCATCGTCACGCAGGGCTGGTCCCCGATCGCCCGCGGCGCGGTGTTCGACGACCCGGTGGTGATCCGGATCGCCACGTCGCTCGGCGTGCATCCGGCCCAGGTGGTGCTGCGCTGGCACATCGAGCGCGGCGACATCGTGTTTCCGAAATCGGTTCACCCACAACGGATGCGGCAGAACCTTGAGCTCTTCGACTTCGAACTCGACGACTCCGACATCGATGAGCTGACTGCCCTGGACCGCGGCGAAGCAGGTCGGCGCGGGCCTAACCCGGATACGTTCGCCTACCTGCCGGCCTGAGCCGGGCCCCTGCCCTATCCGGCGCGGCGCGCCCGTACCGCGGCGACGGCGGTCCGCAGTCCGCGCTTGCGGCCGGTGGCCGGATCGCGTCCGGCCACGCCGGTACCGAGTGGGGCGAACATCGCCTCGCTGCGGGTTTCAGGGGCGTCGTCGGCGGTGTCGCGCAGGAACCGGTCCGGCAGCGAGAGTTTGGCGATGGTGCGCCAGGTCTTGCCGTACTGAACCAGGAACGATCCGGTGGTGTAGGGCAGGTCGTACTTGTCGCACAGGGCCCGCACCCGCACCGAGACCTCATGCAGCCGTCGGCTGGGCAGGTCCGGGTAGAGGTGATGTTCGATCTGGTGGCACAGGTTGCCGCTCATGAACCGCAGTGCCGGGCCGGCTTCGAAGTTCGCGCTGCCCAGCATCTGGCGCAGATACCACTGCCCCTTGCTCTCCCCCACCATGTCGGTCTTGGTGAACTTGTCGGCACCGTCGGGGAAGTGACCGCAGAAGATCACCGCGTTGGCCCAGACGTTGCGAATGATGTTGGCCAGCACGTTGGCCTTGAGCGTCGAGGCGAACCCGGCCCGTGGCGACAGCGACGTCAGCGCCGGGTAGACGAGGTAGTCCTTGGCGACCTGGCGGCCGGCCTTGGCGCCGAACTCGCGGACCCGCACCAGGGTGGCTGCCCGGCTGTCGCGGCCCTTGTAGATCTTGCCGAGTTCGAGGTGCTGCAGGGCGATTCCCCACTCGAACCCCACCGCGAGCATGGTGTTGATGAACAGGTTGAGCAGGTTGAACGGCTTCCACTTGTGGTCGCGGGTGACCCGCAGCACGCCGTAGCCCACGTCGTCGTCCATGCCGAGGATGTTGGTGTACTTGTGGTGCATGAAGTTGTGGGTGAACCGCCAGTGCTTGGCAGCCCCGGTCATGTCCCACTCCCAGGTGGACGAATGGATCTCCGGGTCGTTCATCCAGTCCCATTGACCGTGGATGACGTTGTGGCCGATCTCCATGTTCTCGATGATCTTGGCCACCCCGAGGGTGGCGGTGCCGGCCCACCACGCCGATCGTCGCGAGCCGAACGCCAGCAGCACCCGGCCGGTCACATCCAGGGCGCGTTGGGCGGCGATCGCCCGGCGGATGTAGCGGGCGTCACTCTCACCGAGTGAATCCTCGACATCGCGACGGATCGCATCGAGTTCGATGGCCAGTGCCTCGACGTCGGCGTCGGTCAGGTGGGCGAAGACATCGACGTCTTTTATCGCCATCGTGAGGTCGTCCTTTCGCGAATGAGATTGTCGGGCACAGGAACGTCAGGCATCAAGGACACAATCCCCCGACGGCGCCGACACACAGGTCTGGATCCGGCTTCCGGGTTCGTGTTCGGCGCCGGTGCGCAGGTCACGAACCCGGCCCTGCACCAAGCCGACCACGCAGGTGTGACAGATGCCCATCCGGCAGCCGAACGGCATGAGAACACCGGCTTGCTCACCCGCCTCCATCAGCGAGGTTGCGGCGTCGGCGGCCACCGTCTTGTCACTGCGGGCGAACGTCACCGCTCCGCCGCGGCCCTGCGCAGCCGAGCGGCCGGCGGCGAACCGCTCAGTGTGCAGCCGATCTGCGATACCGGCTGCGGCCCAGACCTTTTCGGCCTCGGCGAGCATGGCTTCGGGACCGCAGATCCAGGTCTGCCGATCCCGCCAGTCCGCCACCACCTCGCCGATCCGGGTCAGATCGATCCGGCCCTGCGTGCGGGTGGCCCGTGTGACGAGCCGGTAGCCGGGGTGACTGCGGCCCAGTGCGGCCAACTCGGCGGCGAACATCATGTCCTCCGGCGTGGGCGCCGAGTGAATGTGCACCACATCGCTGCGCATCTGCCCGCGGCGCTGCATCGTTCGCAACATCGACATCACCGGGGTGATCCCGGACCCCGCGGTGAGGAACAGCACCGAGGCCGGCGCGGGATCGGGCATCACGAAGTTGCCCTGCGGGGCGGCCAGCCGAACGACCGTGCCCGGCGCCACCCCGCCGACGAGGTGGGTGGACAGAAACCCCTCCGGCATCGCCTTGACGGTGATCGTCACGGTGCGCTCGGCGCTGGACTGCGGCGTCGAGGTCAGCGAGTAGGACCGCCACCGCCAGCGGCCGTCGAGCAGGACGCCGATGCCGATGTACTGGCCGGGCTGATAGTCGAAGCTGAATCCCCAACCGGGCTTGATCACCAGCGTCGCCGAATCCCGGGTCTCCTGCCGGACCTCGACGACGCGGCCGCGCAGCTCGCGCGCCGACCAGAGCGGGTTGAGGAGTTTGAGGTAGTCGTCGGGCAGCAAGGGGGTGGTGACCCGGCTGGCCAGTGCGCGCAGCGCGTCCAGGACGGGCTTCTTTCCGGCTCCGGCGACCGTGGGGCGCACCGTGTCGCTCATCTGCGCTGCCGTCTTGACCTGCTGTTTCACCGTCACCTCCCGCCTTCAACGATTCCAACCTACGGTACCGTAACTTACGGTGCCGTAGATTTCTCGTCAAGGCCTATCGGAGCAGGTCACAGCAAATCGAGCAGGAACGGCAATTCCTGAGTCGCGTACCAGGCCAGGTCGTGGTCCTGGGCGTCGCCGACGGTCAACTCAGCGTCCTCATCGCCGAGATCGGCGGAGTCGATGACCTCGATCGCGGCCTCGACGGCCGACTCGGCAGCGGCATTGTCGACATAGACCGCCACCACCTGGTCGATGCCGATCCGGCCGGCGATCCGCACCACCGCCTCGTCGAGATCGGGGCGCGCGGTGGCGTCGGCGTCGGCCACCAACACCGCCCGCCGCAGTGGCGGACCGTCCGGGGGTTCGGCGGCCAGGAGTCGCAGCGACGCCAGCGCAGCCTCGCCGATGGCCACCTCGGCCAACTCCTCGTCGTCACCTTCCGCGTAGGACTCGCGCAGGGCCGGGGTGACCGCGAACGCGGTGCCGCTCAGCGGCTGCATCGAACCATCGGTCACCAGGGCGGCCAACATCGTCAACGTGGCCGGGATGTACACCCGGGTGGGTACCGGGCTATTCACGATCCCCCAGCAGGGTGGCGGCGAAATCGTCGACGTAGGTTGCCAATTCACGCGCGGTCCGCCGGTAGTTTCCGGTCACCGGGTGCTCGGGCAAATCAACCTTCTCGTGCTCGACCTCCGCGTAGTCGATGCTGTTCAACAGGTGCGCCATCATGTTGAGGCGGGCGTTGCGCTTGATGTGCGACTCGACCACGTACCAGGGGCTCACCGGGGTGTCGGTATGCACCATCATGTCGTCCTTGGCGCGGGAGAATTCCTCCCAGCGGTAGATCGACTCGAGGTCCATCGAACTCAATTTCCAACGCCGTAGCGGATCGTCGACCCGGGCTCGGAACCTCCGGAGTTGCTCCTCCTCGGAGACCGAGAACCAGTACTTACGCAACAGAATTCCGTCATCGATGAGCATCTGCTCGAAGATCGGGCACTGCCGCAGGAACCGGGCATGCTCAGCGGGAGTGCAGAACCCCATCACCCGTTCGACTCCGGTGCGGTTGTACCAGGACCGGTCGAACAACACCATCTCGCCCTTGGTGGGTAGGTGATCGATGTAGCGCTGGAAGTACCACTGCCCGCGCTCCCGGTCGGTGGGAGCCGGCAGCGCGGCGATCCGCACACTGCGCGGGCTGAGGTACTCCGTGATGCGCTTGATGGTGCCGCCCTTGCCGGCGCCGTCGCGGCCCTCGAAGATCACGACGATCCGCGCCCCGGTGGCCCGAGCCCACTCTTGAAGAGCGACGAACTCGGTCTGCAGCCGGAACAACTCCGCCTCGTAAACATCTTTGGGCACCCTGGTGACCGATCGTCCGGCCGGGCCTGACACCTCGCCCTCGTCGTCCGACCTCTGCTTGCCCACTACCGCATCGTACTGCGAAGCACCGAATACCCGGCTCGCCCGAATGTGTCATCATGGCGGCCCTAGGTTGCCACTCTCCTGCGACCGGACCCTGATCCGACGAGTCCGTGGAGAGTGCGCTTTGACTATCAACGTTTGTGGGTCCGCAGCCGTTTTTGGGCCCCTCGTCGCGCCGGTACGCGACTACGAGCCGGCGCCGATTCGGCCCCCGGCGCGGCTGCCTGTCGTTCCCACGCTGCGTCCGCGAACCGCCCCGATGACCGAAGCGCCCAGGACCGTGGGCTTCGCCTCCCCCCCACCCTCCGACGACACCCGCGCCGCCGGGATGTTCGCCGACGCGGCGCTGCGCCGGGTGCTGGAGGTGATTGACCGGCGCCGCCCGCTGGCCCAGTTGCGGGGGCTGCTGGCCGGGCCGGTGGTGGACTCGCTGCTGGCGGCCGCCGCGCAGCGAAGCGCCGGTGCGGGCGCGGCCCGACTACGCCGGGTGGTGGCCCAGCAGGTCCGACACTGTCCGGCGGCCGTCGAAGTCGCCGCGAGCTACATCCGCGACGACCGCGTGCACGCCGTCGCCTGCCGGGTGGAGCAGGTGCCGGGACCAACGGGCCTGCGCTGGCAGATGGTGGCGCTGCACATGGGCTGAGCGGCACCGGGCAAGCGATTCTCAGCCGCGGCGCATGCTCTTCTGTTCGCGGGCCTGTTCACGCTTGGCCTGGCGACGCTGGCGGCGGGTGGCGCCGGCCACTTCGGGCTCCGGACCGCCTCCGGAACGCTGGATCTCGGCGTCACCGTCCTCGGACGGGCCGACGTAGGTCAGTTGGCGGGAGTCGGTGCCGTCATCGAGGCCCTTGGCACGCACCGCGGGCTCACGCTCCCCGGCGCCCAGATCGGCCAGTCCGCCCGGCGTGGCAACAGGGCCCACCCGGGGTGCCTGCGGAGCAGCTTCGACCGCGGCGTTGAAGAGGTAGCCGACCGACTCCTCCTTCAAGCCTTCGAGCATGCCGATGAACATGTCGTAGCCCTCGCGCTGATACTCCACCAGCGGATCGCGCTGCGCCATGGCACGCAGACCGATTCCCTCTTTGAGATAGTCCATCTCGTAGAGGTGTTCCCGCCACTTGCGGTCGAGCACGTTGAGCAGGACGTTGCGCTCGAGTTGGCGCATGGCACCCGGACCCGCGAGCTCGTCGATCTCGGCTTCCCTTGTGGCATAGGCTTTTTCGGCGTCTGCGATGAGCACGTCCAGAAGCTCCTCGCGGGTCAGTTCACCGGCCTCGCCGATCGCCTCGGAATCGATCAGGTCGTGATGGTCCACGCCCACCGGGTAGAGCGTCCGCAGCGCGCCCCACAGCGAGTCGAGATCCCAGTCCTCGGAGTAGCCCTCCGCGGTGGCGCCGTCGACGTAGGCCGTGACGACGTCGCGGACCATGTCGTGGGCCTGCTGGCGCAAATCCTCGCCCTCAAGGATCCGGCGGCGCTCTTCGTAGATGACCTTGCGCTGCTGGTTCATCACCTCGTCGTACTTCAGCACGTTCTTGCGGATCTCGAAGTTCTGCTGCTCGACCTGGGTCTGCGCGCTCTTGATGGCCCGGGTCACCATCTTGGCCTCGATCGGCACGTCGTCGGGCAGGTTCAGCCTGGTCAGCAGGGACTCCAGGGTGGCGCCGTTGAAGCGCCGCATGAGCTCGTCACCGAGGGAGAGGTAGAACCGGGACTCACCCGGGTCGCCCTGGCGGCCGGAGCGGCCGCGCAACTGGTTGTCGATGCGGCGCGACTCGTGCCGCTCGGTGCCCAGCACGTAGAGCCCGCCCACCTCGATGACGTCCTCGGCTTCTTCGCCCGCTTCGGCCTTGACCTTCGGCAGCTCCTCGTGCCAGGCGGCCTCGTATTCGTCGGGGGTCTCGACCGGGTCCAGGCCCGCCGCGCGCACCCGCAGGTCGGTCAGGAAGTCGACGTTGCCGCCGAGCACCACGTCGGTACCGCGGCCGGCCATGTTGGTGGCCACCGTCACCGCACCCCGGCGGCCCGCCTCGGCGATGATCGCGGCTTCCTGCTCGTGGAACTTGGCGGTGAGCACGTTGTGCGGGACCTTGCGCTTCTGCAACTGTCGGGACAGGTACTCCGAGCGCTCCACGCTGGTGGTGCCGATCAGCACCGGCTGGCCCTTCTCGTAGCGCTCCGCGATGTCGTCGACGACGGCGATGTACTTGGCTTCCTCGGTCTTGTAGATCAGGTCGGTCTGGTCCATGCGGACCATCGACCGGTTCGTCGGGATCGACACCACGCCGAGCTTGTAGATCTCGTGCAACTCGGCCGCCTCGGTCTCGGCGGTGCCGGTCATGCCGGACAGCTTGTCGTAGAGCCGGAAGTAGTTCTGCAGGGTGATCGTGGCCAGCGTCTGGTTCTCGGCCTTGATCTCCACGCCCTCCTTGGCCTCGATGGCCTGGTGCATGCCCTCGTTGTAGCGCCGGCCCACCAGCACGCGGCCGGTGAATTCGTCGACGATCACCACATCGCCGTCGCGCACGATGTAGTCCTTGTCGCGGGTGAACAACTCCTTGGCCTTGATGCAGTTGTTCAGGTAGCTGACCAACGGTGAATTGGCCGCAGCGTAAAGGTTTTCGATGCCGAGCTGATCCTCGACGAACTCCACGCCCAGCTCGTGCACGCCGATGGTGCGCTTGCGGATGTCGACCTCGTAGTGGACGTCCTTCTCCATCATCGGGGCCAGCCGGGCGAACTCGCTGTACCAGTGCGATGCGCCGTCGGCCGGCCCGGAGATGATCAGCGGGGTGCGGGCCTCGTCGATCAGGATCGAGTCGACCTCATCGACGATGGCGTAGCTGTGGCCGCGCTGCACCAGGTCGTCCAGCGAATGCGCCATGTTGTCGCGCAGGTAGTCGAAGCCGAACTCGTTGTTGGTGCCGTAGGTGATGTCGGCGGCGTAGGCCTCGCGGCGCTCATCGGAGTTGAGCCCGGACAGGATCACCCCGACGTCCAGGCCGAGGAAGCGGTGCACGCGGCCCATCCACTCGCTGTCGCGGCGGGCCAGGTAGTCGTTGACTGTGACGACGTGCACGCCCTTGCCGCTCAGCGCGTTGAGGTAGGCGGGCAGCACGCAGGTCAGCGTCTTGCCCTCGCCGGTCTTCATCTCGGCGACGTTGCCGAAGTGCAGCGCGGCCCCGCCCATGACCTGCACGTCGAAGTGCCTCTGGGACAGCACCCGCCAGGCCGCCTCGCGGGCCACCGCGAACGCCTCGGGCATCAGGTCATCGAGTTGCTCGCCACCGGCGATGCGCTCGCGGAACTCGTCGGTCTTGGCGCGCAACTCGGCGTCGGTGAGCTTCTCGGTGTCGTCGGAGAGGGTGTTGACGTAGTCAGCCACCCCCCGCAGGCGCTTGACCATCCGGCCTTCACCGAGGCGCAGCAACTTCGACAGCACATTTTCCCCTGAGAGTTAGCAGGCATCCCCTGGTTGGGGGCGTGAGCGCCCTCCATCCTAGGTGACGCTCGGATGTCTCAGCCGTCGAGCCGGATCAGGCCCC
>CAMCWJ010000064.1 GCA_945882475.1 Bifidobacterium breve | reverse complement strand
CTCGGCGTCCTCGAACGGACCACCCGCACGCCCACCGCCGCCAGTACCCGGTCGACACTGCCGAACAGCGCGGAGTCGCCAAGCACTGTCAGAACCGCCGGCGGTCCGGGAGAACGGGGAGGTATCACGGGACACAGGCTCACCGCCGGTCCGCGCCGACACCAGTCGGTCGACGCCCGCCTGTGCATCACCGGCGCGCTGGGGAAAAGGTCCGAGTGGAGCGGGTCAGACGACCGTGGAGGTTCTTGATCCGGGTCCGGATAAGGGACGACCCTCGCCAGGGGGGGAGGAGGCGAGGGTCGTCGTGTATCAGCCCCGGGGGGTCGGGCTGATGCACACTCAGCCTGAGCCGAGTGGGGCCAACTATACACACGAGTCTTTGCCGCAGCGCAAGTCACGAAGGCCGTCGTCAACCACTCTTTTCCTGTGAAACTTCCGCCACAGACAGGTGTCGTTGGCTGCCACTTTTGCCGGTCGCCCTAGACCCGGCGCGCGCCGCCGCCGGCAATCGGTTCGTAGAGCCGGCGAACGAAGGCACGTTCGCCTCTTGCCGTGCCCCAGATGGACGGAGTACAACGGAGTTACGGACGCTTGGTTAGGCCAAGGCAGCACCGGAAGAGAAGGTACTGACTCCCGAACCCGGCGGCCCAGCACGGTTCCGGCACCCACGCGGAGTACGCCGCGATAATGGCAGAAGTGTTGCGGGCCTGCGTAATTGCGACGAGTTTGCGGTCACGACGGCCCTTTGGGCAGAGCCGTAGCCGCACTCGGGGCACTAACGCCGAGGCCGCCCACGCAACCCATTGAGCACGCTTGGTAACCGCGTAACCGTGCTGGCGGGCGGCGAGCCGAACACGTTTCGGAGCGCCGCCCGCATCGCATTATCAGGCTGGTTTTGCCGCCTCGGCGATCGAAATCGCTTCACGTGCGCCATCTTCGAGCGCGAGACAGCACATCACAATCCAGTCTCCGACACCCTCGCGGCTGCCACCGGCGAAAGCGACGGCAGCTTCACGGTACTCATCGGCCCTCCGCAGCCAGTACACCTCGGGCACGCCCAGCCCATGCGGGTCCAGGCCGGTAGCGATAGTCACCAGACGCGAAACCGACCGGGCCACAACGCCATCCGCACTGCCGAACGGGGCCACGGCGAGCATCTCCCCGTGTGTGACGGCGGCAAGTACCGGCGCCGGCACCGCACTGGCCCCGGTCGCCAGACGAGTCAGCAGATCCAGCCGGGCACCCACCTCGGGCTGTGGCCGCGGTCGGCCCAGCAGCGATTCGTCCACCAGGTCAGCGGCGGCGAGGGCGTGCAGCCGGGCCAGTGCCTGCAGCGGAGCGCGTTGCCACACCCCGATCAGGTTGGTGGCGCCGCCATCGAGGGCCTGGCCCACGCGCAGCGCCCCGGCGAGCACCGGGTCAGCCGGACCGGCAGCGGATTCCAGCCGCGTTCCACCGCCGTCGAGGGCCGAGGACGAACGGGCCCCGCGGACCGCAGACTCAGCCGCGGTGGTCGGCCAGTTGCGCAGGTTGGTGCGGTGTCGATGGGCCTTGCCCAACGCCACCCGGGCGGACTCGGCCGCCTCGGCTACCCCCGTGAGTTCGAGGAGCGGCGCCAGCAGATCGCGTCCGCGTTGCGCGGATTCGCCGGGGGTCACGACTGATCACGCTAGCGTGGCACCACCCCGGGACCGAAGCGGCAGCAGCCGTTCGTCGCTCGAGATGCACCGCCCGGCGCTGAATGTGACGACGCGGCACCGCGCGCGGGCGTAGTGACTACGCTCACGGCCATGACCGAGGCGCCCGACGCTTTAACCCATTACCCCCCGCCGGCGGGATTCGCCGCAGCTGCCAACGCCGGTGCGGACCTGTATCGCCGGGCGGAGACCGACCGGCTCGAATTCTGGGCCGAACAGGCGCGCCGGCTCGCCTGGGACACCCCGTTCGGCGAAGTCCTGGATTGGTCGCAGGCACCGTTCGCCAAGTGGTTCGTCGGTGGCAGGCTCAACGTCGCCTACAACTGTGTGGACCGCCACGTCGAGGCGGGCCACGGGGAGCGGGTCGCGATCCACTGGGAGGGCGAACCAGTCGGCGACGCCCGCTCGCTGACCTACGCCCAACTCAAGGACGAGGTCTGCAAAGCCGCGAACGCGCTGACCGCGCTCGGCCTGGTCGCCGGCGACCGGGTCGCCATCTACATGCCCATGGTGCCGGAGGCGATCGTGGCGATGCTCGCCTGCGCGCGTTTGGGCGTCATGCATTCGGTGGTGTTCGCCGGTTTCTCGGCGGCGGCATTGCGGGCCCGGGTCGAGGACGCCGAGGCAAAGATGGTCATCACCACCGACGGCCAATACCGCCGGGGCGTCGCGGTGTCACTGAAAGACGCGGTCGACGAAGCCGTCGCCGGCCAGGACTGCGTCCAACACGTTCTTGTGGTGCGCCGCACCGGAATCGACGTGCCGCTGACGCCGGGGCGCGACGTCTGGTGGGACGAGACGGTGGACAAGGCCTCGCCCGCACACACGCCGGAGGCGTTCGACTCGGAGCACCCACTGTTCCTGCTCTACACCTCCGGCACGACCGGTAAGCCCAAGGGAATCATGCATACCTCGGGCGGCTACCTGACTCAGGTGGCCTACACCCACTACAACGTCTTCGACATCAAGCCGCAGACCGATGTCTACTGGTGCACAGCCGACATCGGCTGGGTCACCGGACACAGCTACATCGTCTACGGTCCGCTGGCCAACGGCGCCACCCAGGTGGTTTACGAGGGCACTCCAGCGTCCCCGGACGAGCACCGGCACTTCCAGATCATCGAAAAGTACGGTGTCACAATCTATTACACCGCGCCGACGCTGATCAGAACGTTCATGAAGTGGGGACGCGAAATCCCGTTCGCCCACGATCTCTCCAGCCTGCGTCTGCTCGGTTCGGTCGGTGAGCCGATCAACCCCGAAGCGTGGCGGTGGTACCGGCTGGTGCTGGGAGGTGACCGCACCCCCGTGGTGGACACCTGGTGGCAGACCGAGACCGGAGCGATCATGATCTCGCCACTGCCCGGCGTGACCACCTGCAAGCCGGGATCGGCGATGGGTCCGTTGCCGGGCATCTCGGCCAAGATCGTCGACGACGACGGCAACGAACTGCAACCCGAACCCGACCACGGTGAGCACGTCACGGGTTACCTCGTGCTGGACAAGCCCTGGCCGTCAATGTTGCGGGGCATCTGGGGCGACCCCGAACGGTTCAGGGAGACGTACTGGTCGCGGTTCGCCGAGCAAGGTTGGTACTTCGCCGGCGACGGCGCCCGCTACGGCGCCGACGACGAAATCTGGGTGCTGGGCCGCATCGACGACGTGATGAACGTATCGGGCCACCGGATCTCGACTGCAGAGGTGGAGTCTGCCCTCGTCGGACATGCCGGGGTGGCCGAGGCCGCGGTCGTCGGTGCCACCGACGCGCATACCGGTCAGGCCATCTGCGCGTTCGTCATCCTCAAGGCCCACCACGGCGACCTGTCACCGCACGAGATGGTCGAGGAGTTACGCGCCCAGGTCTCCCGGGAGATTTCGCCGATCGCCAAACCGCGCGAGATCCACGTGGTGCCGGAGCTTCCGAAGACCCGCAGCGGCAAGATCATGCGCCGCCTGCTGCGTGACGTCGCCGAGGGCCGTGAACTCGGCGATACCTCCACCCTGGTGGATCCCACGGTGTTCGAGGCGATCCGGTCCAGCAAAGCCACGACCTGACCCTAACGACCCCGGGAACAACCCGACCGGTCTAAGCGGGTCCGGGGGCGGTCTCGGCGGTGGGGACGAAGCCGGCGCCCGGGCGGTCCTTGGTGGCGAGATCGGCGAGGATCGCGTTGATCGACATCGTGATCGCCGGGGTGTGCAGCGGGATGTACTTGATGATGCAGGTCGGAATCGCGTCGGTGAACGCGCCATGGATCATGCCGACCAGTTTGTTGTTGACCGTCACGGGCGCGCCCGAGTCGCCGGGGCGGCCGCAGACCTGGTTGACGATCGTGCCCGGTTCCTCGCCCGGTCCCCACGTCACACCGCACGAGTAGCCGGTCGTGCGGCCCAGCTTGCAGGCCACCTGCCCGAACGCCGGGTCGGGCCCGATGCCGTTGATGACGAAGCCATTCCAATTCGACACCGGGGTCACCTTGTCCGGGTCGAACCGGATCACCGCGTAGTCCAGGCCGTCGTTTCCGGCGACCATGGTGCCGATCGGGCCGCGGTCCGCTGCCGCCTCGGCGCGCACCTGCGCTCCCGGGCCTCCGCAGTGCGCGGAGGTGAAGCCGACGAGAGCACCGGTCTTGTCGGCGCCGATCGCGGTGAGCGTGCAATAGGTGTCACGGTCGACGACGATTCCTGCCCCACCGCCGAGGGTCACCTTGTCGTCGGCGCGCGCCACGGAGGGAGCGGGCAACAGTGCGACGACGGCCAGGGCTGCGGCCCCTACCGTCTGCCACGCGCGTAGTGCGGTGTTCACTGCTACCTCCATCGGTGTCCCACCCGTACCGTGAGTCTAGCTTGGTCACACCCGTAACTTGCGTAACAGCGCCACGGGTATCCCGGCCGGATTACGACATGGCAACATGAACCGCGACCACACCGATCCCTCAGAGGAGTGCCGTGAGTTACCGGGAGCGCAAAAACGGGGCGCCTGCCAGCGTGACCTCGATTCCCCTGGTAGATCCCCATGCGTTGCCGCCCGATCCGTCGATCGGCGATCTGGTCAAGGACGCCACCGCTCAGATGTCGACACTGTTGCGCGCCGAGGTGGAACTGGCCAAGGTCGAAATCACCCGGGACGTGAAGAAGGGACTGACCGGCAGCGTCTACTTCATCCTGGCGATGGTCGTGCTGCTCTACTCGACCTTCTTCATGTTCTTCTTTCTGGCGGAGTTGCTGGACACCTGGCTGTGGCGGTGGGCGTCCTTCCTCATCGTGTTCATCCTGATGCTGCTCACCACCGCGGTCTTCGCCCTACTCGGCTACCGCAAGGTGCACCGGATCCGCGGCCCCCAGGAGACGATCGCCTCGGTGAAGGAGACCACCTCGGCTTTGTCGCCGTCGAACCTGCGGGGCACCGCCGGGGCCACCGCGGGGGCAGGGACCGCGCTGACGACGTCTGACCCCGCGGTCACCTACGAGTCGGCCACCTACGAGTCGGTCACCTACGAGTCGACCACCGATCCCGCGGTCACCTACGGCGCGGTCACCTATGAGTCGGCCACGGACCCGGCGCTCAACGATCCGGCGGTCACCTATCCGAGGGCCACCGACCCGAGGGCCACCGATCCACCGGGTTGGGGATGAGCCGGCCGGATCCGTCGGTCACCCGAATCACCGGACCATGGCGCCATCTCGACGTACATGCCAACGGAATCCGGTTCCAGTGCGTCGAGGCCCTATCCGGGGATGACACGCCCCCCACCGCACAACCTCTGGTCATCCTGCTGCACGGGTTCGCCTCCTTCTGGTGGTCGTGGCGCCACCAGTTGCGCGGGCTGTCCGGCGCCCGCGTGGTCGCTGTCGACCTGCGCGGTTACGGCGGCAGCGACAAACCTCCGCGCGGCTACGACGGCTGGACACTGGCCGGGGACACCGCCGGGTTGGTCCGCGCACTCGGCCACACCTCGGCCACCCTGGTCGGTCACGCCGACGGTGGTCTGGTGTGCTGGGCCACCGCGGTGCTGCATCCTCGGATGGTGCGCGCCATCGCCCTGGTGAGTTCCCCGCACCCCGCGGCACTGCGGGCGTCGGCGCTGACCCACCGGCACCAGAGCCGGGCCCTGCTGCCGACCCTGCTGGGCTATCAGATTCCGGGCTGGCCCGAACACGTGCTGACTCGAGACAACGCCGCTGAGCTGGAGCGGTTGATTCGCAGCCGTGCATCAGCGAAATGGCTTGCCTCCGAGGATTTTTCCGAGGCCATGCCACACCTGCGGGAGGCGATTCAGATCCCGTCCGCTGCGCACTGCGCCCTGGAGTATCAGCGCTGGGCCGTGCGCAGTCAGTCGCGCAACGAGGGCCGCCGGTTCATGGGCCTGATGGACCGCAAAATCGGTGTGCCGCTATTGCACCTACGCGGCGACGAGGACCCCTACGTGCTGGCCGACCCGGTGGAGCGCAGCCGCCGCTATGCACCCGGTGGCAGCTTTGTCACCGTGGCGGGAGCAGGCCACTACGCCCACGAGGAGGCACCGGTCGCGGTCAATGAACACCTGCAGCGCTTCCTGGACTCCCAGCACCCGGTCAGCCGTTGACGCAGGCCCCGGTGGGCACCTTCGCGGTGTTGCCGATCCTGGCCAACTGCCGTGACACCTCGTTGGTGGTCATGACGAAACCGGTGTCGTTGTCGTCCACGGCCGCGCCGAACACCACCCCGATCACCTGGCCCGCCCGGTTGATCATCGGCCCGCCCGAGTTGCCCTGGCGCACAGTGCCTCTGATGGTGTAGACCTCGCGATTGACCGTCGTGCTCTTGTAGATGTCCGGCCCGCTCAACTCAATGATCTCCCGGATCCGTGCCGGGGTCGCCACGAAGTCCCCGCCACCGGGATAGCCGAGCACGACGGCATCGGTTCCGCTCTTCGCAGGCTGCTGGGAGAACACCAGGGGCTGCAACGGAAGGTTGGGGACGTCCAGGATCGAGATGTCGGCGTCGGGATCGTAGGACACCACTGTCGCGTCGTACTTCTTGCCGTCAGCCTCGATCGTGACGCTGTCCGACCCGGCGACCACGTGCGCGTTGGACATCACCCGGTTCGGGGCGATGACGAATCCCGTTCCCTCCAGTACTTTCTTGCACGTCGGGGCGACACCGCGGATCTTGACCACACTGGGTCTGGCGGTGCCCACCACGAGGCTGTTCGCCAGCGAGGCGTCGGGGGGTTCGACGGTCGGGACCGCAGTCCGGCCCAGCGGCTCCAGGGCATTGGGCAGCCCGGAGGTGCCCAGCAGCGCCGATATCCGCTTGGGGACCGCGCGGAGCCACTCGGGCGCGTACTTGTCCACCTGGGAGACGACTTTCGAGTCCCGTGCCGCGGCTGCCAGACTTGGCTGGTTGGACGACGTCAGTGGACTGGCCAGGAGCCAGGCGGCGACGAGCACCACCACCAGTTGCAGGCCGACACCGATGATCGAGTCGATCGTCCGGACCCCTCCGCTGCGGATTGAACCGCGTACGGCGCGCCCCAGCACCACGCCGGCGATCTCACCGACCACCACCAGGACCAGGATCAGAATCAACGCGCCGAACAGTTTTGCCCGGGGCGAGTCCAGCTGGCTGGCGAGGTAGGGGGCCAGCATCACGCCGGCGATGGCACCCAGGATCACGCCGACGAAAGACATCAGCGAACCCAATGCGCCTGAGCGCCAACCGGAGATCGCCGCGATCAACGCCACGCCGACGATGGCGATGTCCAGCCATTGCGAGCCCGTCACAGCGACCCCTCACTGTCGTCGCCGACGATTGCCATCGCCTCGTCCAACTCTCGAACCTCTTCGGTGTTCCACGGTTGTGCCCATCCGGCCACGTCGAGCATTGCCGAGATTACGTGACCGGTGAATCCCCAGACCAGCATCTCGTTGAGGCGAAATGCAGGTCCGGCGAAGCGCCGGTCCCCGCCGCTGCGGTACACCATCAGGCGATTGTCCGGATTGACGAAGGCGCGCAAGGGAACCCGCGCCACGACAGCGGTCTCGGACTCGTTGACGACCGCGACCGGCCCGGGATCAGGTGAGTAGGCCAATACCGGCACCACGTGAAAGTTCGAGGGCGGGATGAACATCGGATCCAGCATCGCCAACGGGTGCAGGCGGTCGGGGTCCAGACCGGTCTCCTCCCGGGCCTCGCGCAGGGCAGTCGCCACGGGTCCGGAGTCGCCCGGATCGGCCGCGCCGCCCGGGAAAGCGGCCTGACCTGCGTGGTGACGCAGCGTGTTGGCGCGGACAGTGAGCAACAGGTCGGCGTCGTCGGGCACCTGACCGGGGAGGTGCACAGAGTTCGGCCCGCAGAACAGGACCAGCACCGCCGCGTCCCGTTCCGACGGCGCCGAGCTTCGCGCCGTCGCCAGCGCGGTCAGCAGTTCCGGCGGAACGCGGCGACGGTAGGCATCCTGCACCGAGCCGACGTTGTCGACCAGTGGCGCCAGCCATCCGGGCGCGCCGGCCGGGGTCGGTGGGGCCCCAGCGATCACCCGGCGCTCCTTCGAATCGTCACTTCAGCGCGGAGTCCACCTCGGCGGCGATCGCCTCGGCACCGGCGAACGACTGCGGCAGCACCTTGGCAACGCTACCGTCCGGGCGCAGCACCACCGTGGCGGGCATGACGTTGGGCAGTGCCAGGGCTGCCGCGATGCTGCGCTTACCGTCCTGCAGGACCGGCAACCGCACGCCCAACTCCGCCATCCGGAGCAAAGCGGCCGTCTCGTTCTCATCCTGATGCACCGTCACAACGGTCACCGCATCACCGGCCTGGAGTTGGTAGCGCTGCATCGCGGGCAGTTCGTCGACACAGGGCGCACACCAGTAAGCCCAGAGGTTGAGCACCACCGTGCGACCGGCCAGGGCGCGGCCCACTTCCACCGCCGAACCGTCCGCCGCACACTCGACCACCACGTCGGCCAGCTTCGCCAGACCCGCGCCCCCGCGCGCCGCAGGGCAGGGCGGCAGGTCGGCACGCCGGCGCGGCTCTGCCAGGGCCTCGGGTGTGTCGGCGTCCCGGTGGGTCCGCGACTCCGCCGTCGACCGTCCGGGCGCCGGCTCATCGGTGAGTTGACCGGCCAGCCCCAGCACCAGGGCCGTCACCACGGCGAGCCCGCCCAGCGTCCAGCGGGTCGAGGTCCGCATCGGCCCCCCTCAGAGCCCGGCCAGGGCCAGCAGGTGCTCGGTCTCGGGGCCCTTCACCAATGGCGCGGCAATCAGCGGTTCGGTCGGACCCGCTCCGTAGGACGGGCAAGCCCGGGCCAGCACGCACACCCCGCAGGCGGGCTTGCGCGCGTGGCAGACCCGGCGACCGTGGAAGATGACGCGGTGGCTCAGCAGCGTCCATTCGCTGCGCTCGATCAGCTCCCCCACCGCATGCTCGACCTTCACCGGATCGGTCTCCGAGGTCCAGCGCCAACGACGGGTCAGCCGGCCGAAGTGGGTGTCCACCGTGATGCCGGGGATGTCGAACGCGTTGCCCAGGATCACGTTCGCCGTCTTGCGGCCGACCCCGGGCAGGGTCACCAACTCGGCCATCGTCGCCGGAACCTCGCCACCGAACCGCTCCACCAGTTCCCCACCAAGCCGGATTAGCGAGTCGGCCTTATTGCGGTAGAAGCCGGTGGGCCGGATCAGCTCTTCCAGTTCGGCCCGATTGGCCCCGGCGTAGTCACTGGCCGTGCGGTAGGTCGCGAACAGCGCCGGCGTCGTGAGGTTGATCCGCTTATCGGTGCTCTGCGCCGACAGGATCGTCGCCACCGCAAGCTCCAGCGGGTTGGTGAAATCCAGCTCGCAGTAGACGTGCGGGAACGCGACGGCCAAAGTCCGGTTCATCCTGCGGGCCCGCCGGACCAGTCCGAGTCGGGTTTCGTCATCGAACCTCGTCACCGCTGCCAGGGTACTGACACCTCTCGGCGGACCGCCGACAGACCGGTGGCAATTCGTGATCGCCACGAGACCTCGCGCCGGTTTACTTCCCCGCTATGTCCTGCTTGCTCGCCGCCTGCATCCCGGCGCTGTTGATGCTCTCCACGTTCGGGTTGCAGCGCCTTGAGAGCGTGCTGCACGGCTACCGGCCGAGTGCCGCTGAGTTCATCGCCAGATTCGACCAGACCGCGAAGGCCGCTCGCGAAACGGCGACTGCGCGGGAAGCAGTGCGACTATCGGGCCTCGGTGCCCGCATCGAACCGGTATACCGGTTGCTGGCGGACGAGCCGGGGTTGCCGACGCGGCCGTTCGCGACAGCGCAGCCGAACCCACAGTTTCGGCCAGCCGGGCACGTCAATCCTGTGTAGCGTTAAATGTTCGATGAGACACGCTAATCTCTGCAACCGCGTCGGATCGAGATGGCCGACGCACCGATGATCGAGACAAGTGATTTAAGGGGCAACGTGGACGAGATCCTGGCCAGGGCCGGAATCTTCCAGGGAGTCGATCCCAGCGCCGTGTCGGCGCTGACTAAGCAGCTACAGCCGGTGGACTTCCCGCGCGGCCACACGGTCTTCGCCGAAGGTGAGCCGGGAGACCGGCTCTACATCATCATCTCCGGCAAGGTGAAGATCGGTCGCCGGTCCCCCGATGGCCGGGAGAACCTGCTGACCGTGATGGGGCCGTCGGACATGTTCGGCGAGCTGTCGATCTTCGACCCCGGACCGCGCACGTCGAGTGCGGCCACCATCACCGAGGTCCGAGCGGTGTCGATGGACCGCGACGCGCTGCGCGCCTGGATCGCCGACCGCCCGGAAATCGCCGAGCAGTTGTTGCGGGTGTTGGCACGCAGGTTGCGCCGGACCAATAACAACCTGGCCGATCTGATTTTCACCGACGTCCCCGGCCGGGTCGCGAAGCAGCTGCTGCAGTTGGCACAACGCTTCGGCACTCAGGAGGGCGGGGCGATGCGGGTCACCCACGACCTGACCCAGGAGGAGATCGCGCAGCTTGTGGGCGCCTCGCGGGAAACCGTCAACAAGGCGCTGGCCGACTTCGCCCATCGGGGATGGATCCGGCTGGAGGGCAAGAGCGTGCTGATCTGCGACTCCGAACGCCTGGCGCGCCGAGCGCGGTAACGAGCGAGCATCAGACCCGAGCGCGGTAACGAGCGAGCATCAGACCCGAGCGCGGTAACGAGCGAGCATCAGACCCGAGCGAGGTAGCGAGGGTTACGGGGCTCGCAGGTAGTCAAGCTGGGCCCGAACCGACATTTCGGCTGCGTCCCAAAGCTTTTCGTCGACGTCGGCGTAGACCTGCTCGACCACGTGGCGCGCGGTG
>CAMCWJ010000063.1 GCA_945882475.1 Bifidobacterium breve | reverse complement strand
ACTGCGCACCGGGGACGCGAACAGGCCCGATTGCGCGCAGAAGTGACAGTCCTCCGGGCAGCCGCCGGTCTTGAGGCTGATGATGCCCTCGACCTCCACGTCTGGGCCGCACCAGCGCATCCGCACCTCGTGGGCCAGGCCGAGCAATTCCTCGAGTCGCTCGTCGGGCAGTTGCAGAACGGCGAGCACCTGATCGCGGGACAGCCCTTCACCGCGTTCGAGCACCTGCTCGCGAGCCTGTGCCAGCGGGTCGACGGCTGCCTGGGTCACGGAACTCCTCGGTTGGTTGGCCGGTGGACGCTGATCAGGTTAGTGCACCGGGCCCCAGGCAATAGAGTGCGCCATCTCAGATCAGCCCGGCAAGCCAGTCACTCTCGACGGCCGCCCGGCTCATCGCGGCGAAGTCGACCGGCGACAGCGCGGCGGCGCCGGCGGGCAGCACCGCGCGCACCGGCGCCAGCCGGGCCAGCGCGCCGAGATTGAACTCCTCGGCCGCACCCGGAGTCCGGGGCCAGGAGCCGATCACCAGACCCGCGCACGAAACGCCCTCGTGCTCAAGGGCCTCCAGCGTCAGTGCGGTGTGGTTGAGCGTGCCCAGCCCGGCTGCACACACCACCAGAACCGGCGCGTGGAGTTCGACAGCGAGATCACGCAGGGTCACCCCGGACTCGGCGAGTTCGACCAGCAATCCCCCGGCGCCCTCCACCAGGGTGAGCCGGCCGGGCCGGTCGTTCGCGCGCACCGCGGCAACGATCTCCCGCGCCGACGGCAAGACTCGCCCGGCCGCCGCGGCGGCCGCAACCGGGGCCAATGGTTCGGGATAGCGCGCCACCGAGACCAGTTCCGTCACGCCGGAGAGCCGGGCGACCTCGCCGAGGTCGTCGTCATCCCCGGTCTGAACCGGTTTGCACACCGCGACGTCCGCAGCGCAACAGGCCAGGGCGGCCGTCGCGATGGTCTTGCCCACGCCGGTTCCGGTGCCGGTGACAACCAGGATGCTCATGAGCCGCCGGTCGCCAGCACCGTGCCGAGCACCCGGCGGGCCAAATCCATATCCGCGTCGGTGAGCGACGCCCGTGCGGTCAGTCGCAGCCTCGACGTCCCGGCCGGAACCGACGGCGGCCGGAAGCACCCCACCCGGACACCGGCCTCCAGGCAGGCGGCCGCGGCCGCCACGGCGACATCGGGGTCGCCGAGCACCACCGACACCACCGCCGACTCGGGCGTCTCGGGCACGTCGCACACCTCGGCCAGGGTGCGCGCGTGGGTCAGCACCGCCTGGGCGCGCCACGGTTGCGCGACCAGCACCCGCAGTGCGGCCAGCGCCGCCCCCACCGCCGCGGGCGCCAACCCGGTGTCGAAGATGAACGGCCGCGCGGAGTCGATCAGGTGATCGCGCACCGCCTCCGAACCCAGCACGGCTCCGCCCTGACTGCCCAGCGCCTTGGACAACGTCGTCGTCATCACGACGTCGGGCGCACCCGCGAGTCCGAGTTCGTGGAGCAGGCCGCGCCCGCCGGCGCCCCGCACACCCAGACCGTGTGCCTCGTCGACCAGCAATACCGCCCGATGCCGCCGGCACACCTCGTGCAGCCGACGCAGCGGGGCCAGCGCGCCGTCGGTGCTGAAAACCGAATCGGTGACCACCAGTGCGCGTTCCTCGTCCCGGCCGGCCAGGGCGGTGGCTACCGCGTCGACGTCACGGTGCGGAGTCACCACGACGCGGGCGCGCGAGAGTCGGCAGGCGTCCACCAGCGAGGCGTGCGACGCCGCGTCGGAGACCACCAGCGCACCGGGCCCGGAGAGGCTGGCCACCGCGCCGAGGTTGGCGGTGTAGCCCGAGGAGAACACCAGGGCCGCGGCGGCGCCGACGAAGGCTGCCAGTTCGGACTCGAACTGGCCGTGCAGTTCGGTGTCTCCGGTGACCAGCCGGGAGCCGGTGGATCCCGCACCCCAGGTCCGCAGCGCCGCAACTGCGCCCTCGATAACCTCGGGGTGGCGGGACAGACCCAGGTAGTCGTTGGAGGCCAGATCGACCTCGCAGGCCACCGGTGGTCGGGGGCTCAACTCGCGGCGCAATCCGGCCCGCCTGCGCTGCTGTCCGACGGTGTCGAGCCAGGCCAGCGGCGAGGTGTCGGTGCCGGGGGTCAGAGCCATCGGCTTCTACCCTAGGGCCCGCGCCACCGCCACCATGCCCGAGGTGATCTGGGCGATCTCGGCGGTCGAGCAGATGTAGGGCGGCATGGCGTAGATCAGGGTGCGGAACGGCCGCAGCCACACCCCTTGGTCGAGGGCGACCGAGGTGGCCACCCTCATGTCGACGGGCTGGTGCGTCTCGATCACTCCGATCGCACCGCACACCCGGACGTCGGCCACGCCCGGCAGCGAGCGCGCCGGTTCCAGTCCGGCCGACAGTTCCGCGCCGATCTCGCTGACCCGGGCCCGCCAATCCTGGCCCAGCAGGAGTTCCACCGACGCCACACCCACCGCGCACGCCAGCGCATTGGCCATGTAGGTGGGTCCGTGCATGAGCGCGCCGGCCTCACCGTTGCTGATCGTTTCCGCGATCGCAGCGCTGCACAGGGTCGCCGCCAGGGTGATGTAACCGCCGGTGAGCGCCTTGCCGACGCACATGATGTCGGGGCTCACACCGGCGTGATCGGCGGCGAACAACTCCCCGGTGCGGCCAAAGCCGGTAGCGATCTCGTCGAAGATCAGCAGCACGTCGTGGCGATCGCAGATCGCGCGAAGGTCGGCCAGATACCGGGGGTCGTGAAACCGCATCCCGCCGGCGCCCTGCACCACCGGTTCGACGATCACGGCAGCCAATTCGTCGGCGTGCGTGGCTAATTGGGCTTCGAACGCGGCACTGTAGGCCGGGTCGTAGTGGGACGGCACCATAGGCGCGAACACCTGATCGCTGAGCACGTCGTGCCATAGCGAGTGCATGCCGCCGTCGGGGTCGCAGACGCTCATCGGGGTGAAGGTGTCGCCGTGATAGCCGCCCCGCCAGGTCATCAGGCGGTGCTTGTCGAAGCAACCCGTGCTGCGCCAGTACTGCAGCGCCATCTTCACCGCCACCTCGATGGCCACCGAACCGGAGTCCGAGAAGAACACGGTGTCCAGTCCGGCCGGGGTGATGTCGACCAGCAGTTGCGCGAGCCTGGCGGCCGGTTCGTGGGTGAGGCCACCGAACATGACGTGGTTGAGCACCGTCACCTGCTCGGTGAGTGCCGCGTCGAGCACCGGGTGGCCGTGGCCGTGGATCGCGGTCCACCAGGAGGCCATCGCGTCGAGCACCCGGACCCGGGCGCCGTCGCGGATCACCGTCAGCGATGCGCCGTCGGCGCCCACCGCCACCACCGGCGCCAGGGCGGCCCCGCCGACCGGGCTGTAGGGGTGCCAGATGTGGGCGGCGTCGATGGCGCTGATCTGCTCCGGGGTCAACGCCGACACGGGGTGCAGCCTAACGTCGCGACCACCTGGTGCCGCTTCGCCGCAGATGAGCGGCACTGCGGAATTGGTAGATTGGCGGGCGATCATGTCCACCCCTACCCGGTTCCGGCCGCCGCCGTTCCGCCTGACCGTGTTCCGGCCATCGCCGGCGAGTGCTCCCGACCCCCCGGAGCCCGTGCCGGCTCCGCCGGGCCCGGTCGGCGCGTACCGCCATGACCTGGACGGACTCCGGGGGGTGGCGATTGCCCTGGTGGCGATCTTCCACGTCTGGTTCGGCCGGGTATCCGGCGGTGTCGACGTGTTCCTGACGCTGTCGGGGTTCTTCTTCGGCAGTGCGCTGCTGCGCAGGTCGCTGACGCCGGACGCCGCGCTGTCGCCGTGGCCGCACCTCAAACGGCTGGCCCGTCGGCTGCTGCCGGCACTGGTGGTGGTGCTCGCCGCCGCCGCGGTGCTGACCGTCGCCGTGCAACCGCAAACCCGGTGGGAGACCTTCGCCGACCAGACTCTGGCCAGCCTGGGCTACTACCAGAACTGGGAGTTGGCCGCGACGGCGTCGAACTATCTGCGGGCCGGCGAGACGGTGTCGCCGCTGCAGCACATCTGGTCGATGTCGGTGCAGGGCCAGTTCTACCTCGCCTTCCTGATCCTGGTGCTGGGCATCACCGCGTTGCTGCGCGATCGGATAGGAACCCGCCTGCGCGCGGCGTTCATCGCGATCATCGCGGTGCTCACGGTCGCCTCATTCGTGTACGCGGTCATCGCCCACCAGGCAGACCAGACGGCGGCCTACTACAACTCTTTCGCCCGGGCCTGGGAATTGCTGCTCGGCGTGCTCGTCGGCGCGCTGCTCCCCTACCTGGACTGGCCGATGTGGCTGCGGACGGCGGCGGCCTTCGTCGGCCTGGCGGCGATCCTGTCCTGCGGAGCCCTGATCGACGGCGTGCAGCAGTTTCCGGGCGCCTGGGCACTGGTCCCGGTCGGTGCGACGGTGCTGCTGATCCTGGCCGGAGCCAACCGCAACGGCGGCCGCCTGCCGCTGCCCAACCGGATCCTGGCCACCTCCGGCCTGGTCACGCTGGGGGCGATGGCCTACGCGCTGTATCTGTGGCACTGGCCGCTGCTGATCTTCTGGCTGGCCTATACCGGCGAGGAACACGCGGGGTTCGCCGACGGATTGGCGATCCTGGCGATCTCAGCGGTGCTGGCCTACCTGACCATGCGCTTCATCGAAGAACCGCTACGTTCCCGGCGCGGCGCGGCGAGCACGGACCCGTGGGAGCCGCGCGCCCCGTGGTGGGCCGGGCTGCGCCGGCCCGCCGTCGTCGGGACCACCGTGGTGGCTCTGCTCGGCGTCTCGCTCACCGCGACCGCATTCGGCTGGCGGGCCCACGTCGACGGACAGCGGGCCGCCGGAACCGAACTGCTCGGACTGGCCGACACCGACTATCCCGGCGCCCGCGCCCTCCTCGACGACGCCCGGGTGCCCGACCTGCCGATGCGGCCCACCGTGCTGGAAGCCCGCGACGACGTGCCGCAGTCGACCAACGACGGCTGCATCAGCGATTTCGACAACACCGGCATCATCAACTGCAGCTACGGCGACCTGTCGGCCACCCGGACCATCGCGCTGGCCGGCGGCTCGCACGCCGAGCACTGGATCACCGCGCTGGACATCCTGGGCCGTGAGCACAATTTCAAGGTGGTGACCTATCTCAAGATGGGCTGCCCGCTGACCACCGAAACCGCTCCCCTGGTGATGGGCGACAACCGGCCCTACCCGAAATGCCGGGTCTGGAACCAGCGGGTGATGGACCGGCTCATCTCCGATGATCCCGACTACGTCTTCACCACCTCGACCCGGCCGTGGCACATCAAACCCGGCGACATGATGCCCGGAACCTACATCGGAATCTGGCAGACGTTGGCCGACAACGGAATTCCAGTACTCGCCATGCGCGACACCCCGTGGCTGGTGCGCAACGGCAAACCCTTCCGGCCCGCCGACTGCCTGGCCAAGGGCGGTGATGCGGTGTCCTGCGGCATCAAACGGTCCGCGGTGCTCTCCGATGACAATCAGACCCTTGATTTCGTGGACCGGTTCCCGGGGCTGAAGGTGCTCGATATGAGCGACGCGGTGTGCCGCGACGACGTCTGCCGGGCGGTCGAGGGCAACGTGCTCGTCTATCACGACGCCCACCATCTCTCGGCCACCTACATGCGGACCATGACACCGGAACTCGGCCGCCAGATCGCCGCCGCGACCGGATGGTGGTGAGACCGACCGCGAGGTGGCCCCGGCGCCGATAGGCTCTGTGGAATGCCGCCGACCGCACCCACCCGGGCCCTGGTGTGGCCTGGCACCCCGTACCCGCTCGGCGCGACCTACGACGGTGCGGGCACCAACTTCTCGGTGTTCTCCGAGATCGCCGACCGGGTGGAGCTCTGCCTGATCGACGCCGACGGCGAGACCCGGATCAACCTCGACGAGGTCGACGGTTTCGTGTGGCACGTCTACCTACCGGGCGTAGCACCCGGGCAGCGCTACGGATTCCGGGTGTACGGGCCGTGGGACCCGGCGGCCGGTCACCGCTGCGATCCCAGCACGCTACTGCTCGACCCGTACGGCAAGTCCTTCGACGGCGACTTCGACTTCGGTCAGGCGCTGTACTCCTTCGACATCGCCGCCGAGGATTCCGCAACCGGCGGTACTCCGCCGATGGTCGACTCGCTGGGCCACACCATGACCAGTGTGGTGATCAACCCGTTCTTCGGTTGGGGTTCGGACCACCCGCCCCAGATCCCGTTCCACGAGACCATCATTTACGAGGCGCACGTCAAGGGAATGACGGCGACCCACCCGGGGGTGCCGGAGGAACTACGCGGTACATACGCGGGCCTGTGCCACCCCGCGGTGATCGAACACCTCAGGTCGCTGAACGTCACCGCCATCGAACTGATGCCGGTGCACCAGTTCATGCATGACAAGCGCCTCCTGGAACTCGGACTGCGAAACTACTGGGGCTACAACACATTCGGGTTTTTTGCCCCGCATTATCAGTACGCGGCCAACAAGTCCCCCGGCGGCGCGGTGGGCGAGTTCAAGACCATGGTCCGGGCATTCCACGATGCCAACATCGAGGTGATCCTCGATGTGGTCTACAACCACACCGCCGAGGGCAACCATCTGGGGCCGACGATCAACTTCCGCGGAATCGACAACGCCGCCTACTACCGACTGCTCGACGGCGACCTGCGGCTGTACAAGGACTTCACCGGGACCGGCAACAGCCTCAACGCCCGTCACCCGCACACCCTGCAACTCATCATGGACTCGCTGCGCTACTGGGTGCTGGAGATGCACGTCGACGGATTCCGGTTCGACCTGGCCTCCACCCTGGCCCGGGAGTTCTACGACGTCGACCGGCTCAGCGCCTTCTTCGACCTGGTGCAGCAGGATCCGGTGATCAGCCAGGTCAAGCTGATCGCCGAGCCGTGGGACGTCGGCGAGGGCGGCTATCAGGTGGGTAACTTCCCCGGCCTCTGGCGGGAGTGGAACGGCAAGTACCGCGACACCGTCCGCGACTACTGGCGGGGCGAACCGGCCACCCTCGGCGAGTTCGCCTCCCGGCTGACCGGCTCCTCGGACCTCTACGAGGCCACCGGGCGGCGACCCAGTGCCAGCATCAATTTCGTCACCTGCCACGACGGCTTCACGCTGGCAGACCTGGTGTCCTACAACGAGAAACACAACGCGGCCAACGGTGAGGACAACCGCGACGGCGAGAGCCACAACCGGTCCTGGAACTGCGGCGCGGAGGGGCCCACCGACAACCAGGAGATCCTCGCCCTGCGGCACCGGCAGATGCGCAACATGTTGGCCACCCTGATGGTGTCGCAGGGCACCCCGATGATCGCTCACGGCGACGAGATCGGCCGCACCCAGCAGGGCAACAACAACGGCTACTGCCAGGACTCCCCGCTGACGTGGATGGATTGGTCGCTGCGCGAGACAAACAGCGATCTGCTGGAGTTCGCCCGCAAGGTCACCGAGCTACGTAAGCGCCATCCGGTGTTCCGGCGCCGGCGGTTCTTCGACGGCGAACCTATTCGCTCCGGGGATCAGGTCCGCGACATCGCCTGGCTCACCCCGGAAGGCCGGGAGATGACGCATGACGACTGGAACGCCGGCGTCAAACGGGTGGCGGTGTTCCTCAACGGCGAGGCCATCGGCGAACCCGATGCCCGCGGCGAACGTGTCGTCGACGATTCCTTCCTGCTCTGCTTCAACGCGCACAGCAACTCGCATCACTTCGTCGCACCCGACGGCGACTACGGGAAGCGGTGGACGGTCGTGCTCAACACCTTTGAGGGAGCCGCGACCCGTGAATTAGTGGTGACCGCGGGCGAGTCCCTGACGGTGGCGCCGCGTTCGCTGGTCGTGCTGCGCAAGACCGGTTAGCGGACGCTAGGTCAGATAGCGGTAGGCCGGCGACCCCGGCTCCAGGGCCTCGACCTGCAGACCCGACTCCGCCATCCGGGATCGCAAGCCGTCCAGACCGGCCGCCGAACCCAACTCGATACCGACGAGCGCCTCACCGGTTTCCCGGTTGTTGCGCTTGACGTACTCGAAGAGGGTGATGTCGTCACCGGGGCCGAGGATCTCGTCGAGGAAGCGCCGCAGCGCTCCCGGTTCCTGGGGGAAATCCACCAGGAAATAGTGCTTGAGGCCCAGGTGAACCAGCGACCGCTCCAGCACCTCGCCGTAGCGCGAGACGTCGTTGTTGCCTCCACCGATCAGGCACACCACCGTCGATCCCGGTGTCACGTCGGCCTCGAGCAGTCCGGCCACCGCCAGGGCTCCGGCGGGCTCGGCGATGATGCCCTCGTTCTGATAGAGATCGAGCATCGCCGTGCACACCGCGCCCTCGTCAACCATCGTGACCGACACCATGTCCCCCGCCGCCGCCAACGCCGCATACGTCAGCACACCGGCCCGCTTGACCGCGGCGCCGTCGACGAACTGATCAACGTGGTCAAGCGTCACCGGCTCGCCGGCGGCCAGTGCGGCCATCATGGAGGCCGCCCCGGCCGGTTCGACACCCAGAACGGCGGTGTTGGTCGTGCGCTCGGCGAGGTAGGCGGTGATCCCGGAGATACAGCCGCCACCACCCACGCCGACGATCACCAGATCCGGTTCGACGTCGAGTTGGTCGAGAATCTCCACGGCGATGGTGCCCTGCCCGGCCATAGTGCGCAGATCGTCATAGGGCGGGACCAACGTGGCGCCGGTGCGGGCGACGTCGTCCAGTGCGGCGGCTGCCGCCTCGTCGTAGGTTCTGCCAACGACGATCAACTCGATGAACTCACCGCCGTGATAGCGGATTCGGTCGCGTTTCTGTTTGGGTGTCTTGCCCGGGACGTACACCCGGCCGTGGACCTTCATCGAACGGCAGGCCAGCGCAAAGCCCTGGGCGTGGTTACCGGCCGACGAACACACCACGCCGGCGCCCAACTCCTCGTCGGTGAGTTGCTTGAGCAGGTTGTAGGCGCCGCGCACCTTGTAGGACCGGACGCTCTGCAGGTCGTCGCGCTTGAGGTAGACCTGCGCGCCGGTGGCCGCCGACAGCCGGTCGCTGTACTCCAGCGGGGTGCGGAGTACGACGTCTGCGATCCGCTCCGCAGCCGCGTCGATAGCGGCCGCGGACAGCGGACCTGCCACGCGCTTCTGGCTCAGTTCGGCGGACACCGAATAATGGTGCCACCGACGTCGCAAAATCAGTGAATCGGGGTCAGCACGAACACCGGGATGTCGCGGTCGGTTTTGCGCTGGTAGTCGGCATAGTCGGGATACGCCGCGACCGCCCGCTGCCACCAGATGGCCTTCTCCTCGCCGAAGACCTCGCGGGCCTGATAGTCACCGGATGCGGTGCCGTCCTGCAGTTCGACATGCGGATTGGCAACGATGTTGTAGTACCAGACCGGGTTTTTGGGCGCCCCACCCAGCGAGGCGACGACGGCATACGCACCGTCGTGCTCAACCCGCATCAGGGGCGTCTTGCGCAGCTTTCCGGACTTGGCACCGATCGTGGTCAGCAGGACCACCGGCATGCCCTTCAATTCCGTGCCCTGCGTTCCGCCAGATGCGATGTATAGGTCGGCGTTCTCGCGGGCCCAATCCGAGGTGCTGGGTTCGTAATCTCCGGTCAGCGGCATGGCTACAGCCTAGGCAGATTGAGCCTAGGCCGTCGGGTCCCAGGCGAGGGTTTCTCCACAGTCTGGGGTTGATCCACAGGTGTGGGTGTGGGGTCGTGGGTTTGTCGGGGCCGCGTTTTATGGTTCGAACATGTTTTCGAATGAGGTGTCCGGGGTGCTCGCCCGGGTCGAGGCTGCCCTCGATGACCTGTTCGCCCTGGACCTGGCGGGGTTGACGGCCACCGAGTTGGTGGGGGTCGCCGAGCGGTGTGAGACGGTGGCGCGCCGCCAGCAGGTGGTGTGTGGCGATATCGCGGTCCAGCTTGCCCGCCGGGATGTCGCCGAGCTGGGTGGTAGGCCGCACAAGGTGTTGGCCGACTGGCTGCGGATCACCCCGGCCCAGGCCCGTCGCCGGATCACGCTGGCTGAGCCGCTAGCAGCCCGGACCACGCTGCTCGGTGAGCCGCTACCGCCGCGCCAACCGGCCACCGCCGCCGCGTGGCGGGCCGGTGACCTCGACATCGAGCATGTCCGGGTGATCGCCCGGTTCCTCGACGAACTCCCGCTGGCCGTCAGTCCCGCCGACCGCGCCGACGCCGAGGCGCTACTCGCCGAGCAGGCCCGGCTGATGCGCCCCGATCAACTGGTCAACGTCGCCCAACAGTTGGCTCTGCTGCTCAACCCCGACGGGGAGTTCAGCGACGCCGACCGCGCCGCCCGCCGCGGCTTCACCTGGGGACCCCAACAGCCCGACGGCATGAGCCAGGGCCGGCTCTGGGCCACCCCCGCCCTGCGCGCCGAGATCGACGCCCTGTTCGCCAAATTCGCCGCACCCGGACGCTGCAACCCCGCCGACCAAACCCCACTCATCGACGGCGAACCCACCCAGGCCCGCATCGACGCCGACCACCGCAGCCACCCCCAACGCCAACACGACGCCCTCTCAGCGATCATGCGCAGCCTGCTCGGCAACCCCCAACTCGGCCAGCACAACGGCCTGCCCGTCACCATCATCGTCTCGACCACCCTGCAAGACCTCCACACCCAGACCGGTATCGCCGTCACCGGCAGCGCCACCCTGCTGCCCATGAGTGACGTCATCCGGATGGCCGCCCACAGCTACCACTACCTCAGCCTCTTCGACGGCGTCACCGGTCGCGCACTATGGCTGGGCCGCACCAAACGCATCGCCAACGCCGACCAACGACTCGTCCTGCACCACAAAGACCGCGGCTGCACCTTCCCCAACTGCACCGTGCCCGGCTACGGCTGCCAAGCCCACCACGCCACCCGCGACTGGGCCCACGGCGGCACCACCAACATCGACGACCTCGCCTTCGGCTGCGGACCCCACAACCGACTCGTCAAA
>CAMCWJ010000062.1 GCA_945882475.1 Bifidobacterium breve | reverse complement strand
GATCACCGATACTGATTTCCCGCCGACTGTTACGTAGGCTTTCGTCCCACTGGGATTAACCGCCACACCGACAGCTGCGAAGCCACCGACGTTTACTTCGGCCACTACACTGTTATAACTCGCGCTAGACGGGTCAGTGTCGAGCACGGATACGTAGGCTTGCTCACCGTCCCCTCCTGTGATGTATGCCTTCTTCCCGTCAGGGCTAACAGCGATCTGGAGGCCCCCGTAGCGGAGTGACACAGTGCCGGTGACAGTTTTGCTCACGACGCTGACCACCGACACATTGCCTGTTGAGTCGATTGCGTAAACGCGGGTGCCGTCCGGAGTTGCCGCCAAAGCAACCTCACTACTCGTGTGTCCGTAGCTCGGGTGGAGCTCAACGGATGCGGCGACGAGGCCGCTTTGTATGTCTCGGAAAGTTAATACCGAGCGCCAGCTGCTACTGGTTTCGACGCTGTAGATGGTCTTGCCGTCAGGACTAACGGCCACCCCGTATGGCAGGTTGGCACCATAAGCTTGGATGACCCCTTGGTGACTGACGTCAGCTGGGTTGAAGTGAACAGTGACCGAGTTCCCGTCTGGTATCTGGAATTCTGTAGATTCCCCCGTCGCTAGGGTTGTCCCGGCCGCGGGGGACAGTGACGCCCCGTTTTTGTCGTAGTAGGCGACTTGCATTGTTTTGTAGCTGGTGTTCGTCACGTAGTACGCAGTGGTGCCTGTGGTACCCGCGGGTGAAGCAACAGCCACGGTGACGGGCACCGTCACGGTGGTGGCGTGTGCGGGCTGGCCGAGCAACGCGGCCAAGGGGTGAAAGCCGGTGTCGGTGGCGGTGATGGTGAATGTGTCGGTGCCGCCGGCGGCGGCCAGTTCGGCATTCGGAGTGTAGACGTACGACCCAGACGACGAATCGATCGTGACTATGCCGTTGGTGGGTTGGCCGGTGACCGCGACAGAGAACGGGGCACCGCTGGTGCTATAGGCATTCAGGCTGCCGGCGACCAGCGTTTGCGACGGGGCCGACGGCAGTTGGACGGGACTGAGAGACGGTTTCTGATCGGCGGTGACGTATTGGATTTCGTTGCTCAGCCGCACCAGCGCACCGAGTAATGGGCCGTAGTCGCGGGGGTTCAGCGGTGCGGCCGGATATGTTGCGTAGGCCAACCCTGATCCGGGGGTGTCTAGCGCTGCGATATTCCGGGCCGTGGCGCCACGAACGCGCGACGACATCGTGTCGGTCGATCGGGCCGTGGTGGTGGCGGCACCCGCCGGCGCAGCAGCACCCGCTGGTACAGCGGAAGACGCTGACGCCGCGGACGACGCGTTGGCGGCCGCCGTAGCGGTCCGGACCGCCGCCGAGCGCACCCGCGCCGGCCGGGCCGCGTCACCGCGCGACGCACTGCCCGCCGACCGCGCGGCCGATGTCGCCGATGATGAGGAGCCATCGCCGGGCGTGCTGTCAGCCGCCGAATCACCGGCACGACGGACCGGCCCGCGCGAGGCCGGGGCCGACGAGGCCGAACCCTTCGCCGACCTCGCCGAGTCCACCGAAGGACTGTCATCGGCGTGGGCGGTGCCAGCTCCAGCCAACGCCACCCCCACACCCAACGTCAGGGCGCTGGCACCCAGCCACGCATACGGTTGGCGGCGACGCCGGGCGGAACGACGCCCAGCCTTTACCGAGCCGGTAACCGAAACCTGCTGCGTACCTTGCGAATCCATTAACATTTCCTCTCGTCACACCCAGCGGAAGATTAGGGTCGTCACACCCCGCGGAAGATTAGGGCAAAGGCGCGCCAAGGCGGTGTCCTGAAAATGTCCATCTGCTTAACAACCGATAGCCAGCTAGATGCAAATTTGGAGGGGGCCTGGGCCGGACTGGATCGCCACGTTTGCCGTCGGCGTCGCGCGGACATTCCTCCCGCGGCACCGCGCACAGAAACAATTTGATGCGGTTCGCTGAGGGTCAGCTGGCCAGCTCGGAGAACCCGACCGGATATGCTTCGCCAGCAAAAACCGAAACAAACTCTCGCCCACCGTGGACCAAGTCACGGGGTCCGATCATGGCGACATCGGCGGCAGACCATCAGGGGGCTTGGCCCAAGAACGTAAAGGCGGGAGATCGCCGATGGTGGGCAGTCCCTCGAGGCCCCGCGTTCCCTAATGGATTTGTCGCTGGTAGTTAGCAGCGCGTGAAAGTAGGCCCTTCGGGATCGGAAATCCTGCTCAGGATGTACCGCAGGTCGTTCTCGTCGGTCTTCCCCAGATAGTCGGCCAGGGCCTGACCGCGATGGTTGCGTAGCCCTTGCTCGTCGAGCAGCATTCGGAGGGTTTCGGCGGCGATTTCGACCGCCACCTCCAACGGTAGGGCCACCGAGTCGTCGTCCTTAGCGATGACGATCGCGCCGTCGTCCGTCAATGCGGTGATCACGCTGCCGAAGGACAGTGCCGCTCCAAGCTCAAGGTGCTACGGGCCGAACTTGGCCACGTCGAAGTGCAGAGGCTGTCGAAAGCAGACCTCGACGGCCTCGTGGGCCGGCTGCGCAGCGGGGAGGCCAAGGGCTGCAAACGCAAATGGTCGCCGCGGTCGTGCAATTACCTGCTCTACCTCGTCGCCACGATCCTCGACGACCAGATGCGGCAGGGCAACCTGGTTCGGAACGTCGCCGACCTCGTCGACCGGGTAGCTGGCGAGCCGAAGACCAAGGCCACACTCACCTCGGCCCAGATGCTCAAGATCCTCGACCACGACTGCCGCGATAGGCACCTCTGGACGCTCGCTCTCTACGGGCTACGGCGTGGTGAGATCGCCGGGCTGCGATGGGACAACGTCAACCTCACCGGCAAGCCGGTCGGCGACGGCGACGACGCCCTGGCCCCCCATTCGGTGCGGGTTGCCGAGAACCGGGTCGCTGTCGGTAGCAAGATCGCCACCGGCACGCCAAAATCGAAGGCGTCCCGGCGGACACTGCCCCTGCCCGACGAAGTGGTCGAGGTGCTCAAGGTGGCGCGCAAGCGGCAGGCCGAGGAACGCCTGGCGTTCGGGCCGGGGTACTGCGAGGGCGGCTATGTCGCCTGCGACGAGACTGGACTCCCGTACCACCCGAACCTGCTCTACTACCGCTGGGGCCAGATGCTCAAGAAGCTGAAGATCAAACAGGTTCGCCTGCACGATGCGCGCCATACCTGCGGCACGTTGATGCACCTTCGCGGTGTCCCGATCGCGGTGATCGCGGCCTGGCTCGGGCACGCCAGCGCCGCGTTCACGATGGCCGTCTACGTCCACTCCCAGGACGATGCACTGAAAGATGCGGGGAACAGCCTCAGCCGCCCGGAGCGGCGGCGGCGGCGGTCGTCGCCGAAAACGAGTTAGCAGGCAGTTGTGACAATCTGTGACAATCTAGCTCGGCTAATAAACTGGCCTCAGTAAGATAAACCGAGATCAGGTCGTGCCCCCAGTCGGACTCGAACCGACACTGTGCGGATTTTAAGTCCGCTGCCTCTGCCAATTGGGCTATGGGGGCATATGGCACAAGACCGTACTTGAGCAGGCACCTGGTGAACATTCGCGCACTTCTGCTGGCTGCCAATACAGCGGGCCACTATCGTGGAACCAGAGTCGGCCGAACGACCGGCGGAGGAGATGACCCGAGATGCGCGCTGTCGAGACCAAGCACACCGGCGGCTGCAGTTGCCGCTGCAACCTCTGTAAGAACGGCCGCCACTGCAAAAACATCGGCAGCGGCTGCAAGGTCAAGCTCTGATTCGTGCCGAGTGAACTCCGGCGCCGGGTTATCCACGGCGCCGGAGTCGGCAGTTCCCTCAGAGCAGCGAGAGCGCGATGCCGTCGAGAATGTCGTGCTCGCTGACCACCAGTTCGTCGATCCCGGCCCGGTCGGCCAGTGCGGCTGCCAACTCCTGGACCACGATCGCGCCGCCGCCGATGACGTCCACCCGCCCCTCGTGCATTGGGCCCAGGGCTGCACGCTGCGCCCGCGTCATCGCAATCAATTGCTCGCAGACCGCCAGCAACTCGCCGAACGGCACCCGCGATAGATGGATCGCGTCCGAGTCGTAGACGGGCAGTCGGTGCGCCAACGCGGCGATGGTGGTGAACGTTCCCGCCACGCCGACCCATGTTCGGGCCTGCTCCACGGGAACCACCCGCAAGGCCTCCCCCAGCCGTTCGTCGACCACCGCCCGCGCCGCCGCCACCTCCGCGGCGGTCGGCGGATCCGAATGCAGGCAGCGCTCGGTCATCCGCACGCAACCGATGTCGGCCGAGAAGCTGGCCCGCACACCGGCGGCGTCGCCCAACACCACCTCGGTGGATCCCCCGCCGAGGTCGACGACCACGAAAGGCGCTGTCGCCGGGTCTAATTCGCCGACTGCGCCGTTGAAGGACAGTTCGGCCTCCTCGGCTCCGGTGATCACTTCGGCGACGGCACCGGGGACCACCGAGCCCAACACCGCGGCCGTCATGGCGAGGAAGTCGTCGCGGTTGGCCGCATCCCGGGTGGCCGACGTGGCCACCATGCGCAGGCTTGTGACCTCGAATCTGCGCAGCAGTTCGGTGTAGTCCACCAGGGCGGCACGGGTGCGGTCCAGGGCATCGGCCGCGAACTCCCCCGTCGCGTCCACGCCCTGGCCCAACCGCACGATCCGCATCTCACGATGCAGGTCCCGCAACCGACCCTCGGCGTGGTCCGCGATCAGTAACCGGATCGAATTAGTGCCGCAGTCGATCGCCGCCACTGTGTTCACGTCCATACCTCCCGAATCAGGATTCCGGCCATCGCCGGATCACTTGCCACCATCGCCAGCGCCTCATCACCGAATGGGTTGACCCCGCGGCCCTTGGCCAGCGAATGCGCCATCACCACGTGCAGGCACTTCACCCGGTCGGGCATGCCACCGCCGGAGAAGGTGGTGCCCAACGGCTCGACGGCGTCGCGTTCGACGAGATAGGCCTCGTGGGCGAGCCGGTAGGCCCGGGCCAGCGCGGGATCACCGGCAAGCCGCTCGGTCATCGTCCGCATCACCCCCTCGGACTCCAGCCGACTGGCCACCGCTGTCAGCGCCGGGTGGGTCAGGTAGTACAGCGTCGGGAACGGTGTCCCGTCGGGCAGTCGCGGGGCGGTCTTGACCACTCCGGGCTCACCGTTGGGGCACCGGTAGGCGATGTCGAGCACCCCGCGCGGCTCACGGCCGAGTTGGCGCGCGACCGCGTCGAGGTCGGCCGGGTCAACCACCGGGCGGTGGCGGTGGAGGCGGTGGTGGTGGCGGCAGCGGCGCCGGGGATACGGCCGGCGGCCCGGGCGGGGGTGGCGGGTCGGCTTGCGGAGCCGGCGGCGGCCCGTGCGGGGTGTCGGCAATGGTGTGCCACAGCGAGGTGTACCAGGGGTCGTCGGCGTTCCCGGCCCGGGCCTGCGTACCGGCTTCGGGCGCCGCGGCCGCCGACCCGGGCAACTGCACCTGATAGGGGATGTCGCCGGGCATGACGAACCCCAGCCGTTCGCGGGCCTGCGCCGCGATGTAGACCGGGTCGGCGAGTTTGGCCTTCTGGCCTTCCAGTTCGGCGATCTGTGCGCGCAGCGCGGACTCGCTGGCGGCCAACTGCTTCATCTCGGTGCGCTGGCCGAAGTAGGTGCGCACCGGTCCGGCGATGGTCAACGTCAGGACGCAGATCACCGCGGCGAGGATGGCGGCCCGGCGCGCGGTGAACCCGAGTCGCTCTTCGCTTTGCTGCTGCACCGAGGCAGCGGCCCGCCGGATCGGCGCGGTGATGCCGTGGCCGACAGACTCCGCCTTGGCACTCAGGCCGGAGCGGCGGGCCTCACGGGTGCCGACGCGGGCCGGGCGCGAACGGCCGCGGCCCGAAGCGCCCGGCCGAGAGGCCGGGGCGCGTCGCTTCGTGTCTGGCCGCTTGCCTTCTGCCACAGTCGCTTTTTCGTCTTTCGCTTTCGGGGCTACGCGGGCCCGGTGAAGCGTGGGAACGCGAGATCGCCGGCGTAGCGGGCGGCGTCGCCGAGCGTCTCCTCGATGCGCAGCAACTGGTTGTACTTTGCCACCCGTTCGCTGCGCGCCGGCGCGCCGGTCTTGATCTGACCGCTGCCGACGGCGACGGCCAAGTCGGCGATGGTGGTGTCCTCGGTCTCGCCGCTGCGGTGGCTCATCATGGTGCGATAGCCGGCGTTGTGGGCCAGCGCGACGGCGTCGAGGGTCTCGGTCAGAGTGCCGATCTGATTGACCTTCACCAGCAGGGCGTTGGCCGCCCCGCGCTCGATGCCCTCCTCCAGTCGCTCCGGGTTGGTGACGAACAAGTCGTCGCCGACGATCTGCACCCGGTCACCGATCGCCGTGGTCAGATCCACCCAGCCGTCCCAGTCGTCCTCGTCGAGGGGGTCCTCGATGGACACCAGCGGATAGGCGTCGAGCAGTCCGATGTAGAACTCGCCCATCTGGGCGGCGTTGAGAGTCTGCTTCTCGAAGCTGTAACCCGTTCCGTCGGTGTAGAACTCGGTGGCCGCGACGTCGAGCGCCAGGGCGATATCCACGCCCGGCTTCAATCCTGCGGACTCGATGGCGGTCAGTATCAGGTCCAGCGCGGCCCGGGTTCCGGCGACGTCGGGGGCGAAGCCGCCCTCGTCACCGAGACCGGTGGCCAGGCCCTGCTTCTTGAGCACCGCCTTGAGTGCGTGGTACACCTCCGCACCCCAGCGCAGGGCTTCCCGGAAGTTCGGCGCGCCGATCGGAGCGACCATGAACTCCTGGACGTCGACCCCGGTGTCGGCGTGCGCGCCGCCGTTGAGGATGTTGAGCATGGGCACCGGCAGGATGTGGGCGTTGGGGCCGCCGAGGTAGCGGAACAGCGGCAACCCGGCCGATTCCGCGGCTGCCTTGGCCACCGCCAGTGATACCCCGAGGACGGCGTTGGCGCCCAGCCGGGACTTGCCCGGGGTGCCGTCCAGGTCCAGCAGAGCCTGGTCCACCAGGCGTTGTTCGTCTGCGGAGAGTCCGATCACGGCGGGCGCGATCTCGTCGAGCACGGCCTCGACGGCTTTCTGAACTCCCTTGCCGCCGTAACGCGTTCCGCCGTCGCGCAATTCGACGGCCTCGTGCTCACCGGTGGACGCCCCGGAGGGCACCGCGGCGCGGGCGTAGCTGCCATCGGTCAGCGCCACCTCGACTTCGACGGTCGGGTTGCCGCGCGAGTCGAGGATTTCGCGGGCGGCGACCTGCTCGATGATGGGCACGGTCTTCTCCTTGCTGGGGTGGGGGTGGCTTACGGCCATAGCCTAGAGGGCCGCGCCCCGGCGCGTGCCGTTGTTTAACTGCCGGTTCACAACGGGTGACCGGCCGCGTAGGCGGTGGCCCAGTCCCGCACGGCGCGGGCGTAGAAGTCTGAGTAGTTGTAGGCCCGCAGCGCGTTGAGCCAGCCGCGCGGAGTAGTCATGTCCTTACCGCGAAAGCACAGGTAGCCCGCCGCGGACAGGGCGGCGTCATCGATGTTGTCCGGGCTGATGACGCCGTCGTTGTTGGCATCCACGCCGTACAGGCGCCAGGTCTCCGGGATGAACTGCATCGGGCCCATCGCCCGGGCGTACACCGGATCGCCGCCGGCCACCGTGGCATCGTCGTCGACGATCGCGCGGTTGCCGTTCGTGCCATCCAGACGCACGCCGCGGATGGGCGGGCTGACATCGCCGTTGGCGTCGATCACCGCACCCTCATACGTTCCGTGCTGGCTCTCGACCATGCCGATGCCGGCCAGCGTGGTCCAGGCCAGATGGCAGTCGGGGTTCTCGATCCGCGCCACGGCTGCGGCGTAGCCGTACGCCTGCAGTGTGTCGATCGGGATTCCGAGGCCGGGAGCACGCTGGGCGGCCCAGTCCCGGAGTTGGTCGGCGGGGCGGCCGGCGGCCCGGGTATCGACGGCGGGCACCGGATCACCGGGCGGCGGCGGCACCCCATCGGGAATGGGCGGGCCGGGCGGACGGGAGCAACTGGATGCGAGCAGCACCGCCGCCGCTGAGACCACGACGACGGGCCGCAGCCAGCGTGACGACGACACCGCACTCCTTATCTTTGTGGGTACATCGTCCCACGAAACCGGCTTTGCCAGCGGATGCGGCGGGCTCACCGCCAGTACAGGCGCCATTCCTGCGGGGTGACGGCGCGTTGATCACGCGTGCCGGTGCTGCTGCGGCCGGCGGCGACGGCGTGCTCGGCGGCCCGCACGGAATCGGCGAATTCCAGCACCGCGTTGCGCAGATCGTTCTCGGCGTCGGTGTCGGCGTCGAGGTTGACGGACCTCAGCGCCGGCGGGATCAGGTCGGAAGGCAGGCCGGCCGCGGTCACCCGCGCAACAACCTTCTGTGCCAGCGCCAGCGCGGGCAGGCCGGTGGGCACGCCGTCCACACAGGACAACCGGCGCATCGTCGAGTGTTCGGCGGCCTTGCGCTGCTCCCACTGGGCCAGCTGGTCCTCCAGGGAAACCGGCTCACCGGCAAGTACCGCCGGGACCCGATTGACAAGCTTGCGCACCAGGGCGTCGGCGACGTCGTCGATGGTGAACGGATCGCTCGGCGCGTCCTCGGCGATCCGCGCGTGAAACAGCACCTGCAGCAACACGTCGCCGAGTTCGTCGCGCAGTTCCTCGGCGTTGCCGGCGCGAACCGCGTCGAACAGTTCGTAGGTCTCCTCGAGCAGATAGCGTCCCAGCGACTCATGGGTCTGCTCGCTTTCCCACGGCCCCGCGGTGCGCAGCCGGTCCATGATCGCCACCGCGTCGATGAGCCGCTCGCCGGGCAGCGCCCCGGGGGCGGCGATCACCGGCTCACCGGCCGCCAGTCGGGCGCTGACCGCGGGGTGCTCGGGATCTGAGGACAGCAGCACCGGAGCGTCGGGGCCGGATAGCGCCGGCCTCGCCGCGGGCAGTGCGCTGCGCACCGCCGCCGGAACATCCTCGGTGTACTGCACGGCGCCGGCCAACAACCCGACCGCCTCGAACGCCACCCGGACGGGGCGGCGCGGATCGATCAGGACGACGGTCATCGGCTCGGCCCGCCGGTGACGTCGACCTCGCCCTTGGCGCGGCCCTGCAGTGCGAGCAGCAGATCGGCCGCCATCTGCAGCAGTTCGAGGTCCCGGATCCGGGGTGCGCCCAGGCCCGACCCGGCGCGCGGGATCGGCACCTGAACGGTGCCCGTGGTGGCCCGGTAGCCGGCCGCCGGGTACAGCCGCTTGAGCCGGATCTGGGCCGAGTCGAGCAGGTTCAGCGGTGCGACGCGCAGCGTGGTCACCGAACCGGCTCCGGTGGCGGCAATTTCGGTGACCCCGTACTGGCGGCACAGCAGCCGCAGGCGCGCCACCGCCACCAGTCGCTGCGCGGGCTCGGGCAGCGGGCCGTACCGGTCGTTGAGTTCCTCGATCACCGCTGCCACCGCTGGCTCATCGGCGGCACCGGCCAACCGCCGGTAGGCCTCCAGCCGTAACCGGTCGCTGTCGATGTAGTCCGGCGGCAGGTGCGCGTCGACCGGCAGGTCGATGCGGACGTCCCTGGGTTCCTCGGCGGTCGTCACCGTCTGACCGTCGGCGGCCGCCCGGTAGGCCTGTACCGCCTCACCGACCAACCGCACATACAGATCGAAGCCCACACCGGCGACGTGGCCGGATTGTTCGGCCCCGAGCACGTTGCCGGCACCGCGAATCTCCAAGTCCTTCAATGCAACCGCCATGCCGGCGCCGAGTTCGTTGTTCTGGGCGATGGTCGCCAGCCGGTCGAAGGCGGTCTCGGTGAGCGGCTTCTCGCGCGGGTACAGGAAGTAGGCGTAGCCGCGTTCCCGACTGCGGCCCACGCGGCCGCGCAACTGGTGCAACTGGGACAGGCCGAGTGTCTCGGCCCGCTCCACGATGAGGGTGTTGGCGTTGGAGATGTCCAGACCGGTCTCGATGATCGTCGTGCAGACCAGGATGTCGTAGTCGCGGTTCCAGAATCCCTGGACGGTCTGCTCGAGTTGTTCCTCGGGCATCTGCCCGTGCGCGACAACCACTCTGGCCTCAGGCACCAGGTCCCGGACGCGCGCGGCGGCGGCGTCGATGGAGCTGACCCGGTTGTGGACGTAGAACGCCTGACCGTCGCGCAGCAGTTCGCGGCGCAGTGCGGCGGCGACCTGCTTGTCGTCATCGGGGCCGACGTAGGTCAGCACGGGGTAGCGCTCCTCGGGCGGGGTGAGGATGGTCGACATCTCCCGGATGCCGGCCAGGCTCATCTCCAGCGTGCGCGGGATCGGGGTGGCGCTCATGGTGAGCACATCGACGTGCGTGCGAAGGCTCTTGATGTGTTCCTTGTGCTCGACGCCGAAGCGCTGCTCCTCATCGACCACCACCAGTCCGAGATCCTTCCAGCGCACCGCGGTCTGCAGCAGCCGGTGGGTGCCGATGACGATGTCCACGCTGCCGTCGGCCATCCCGTCGAGCACCTCGCGGGACTCGCCCGGGTCGGTGAACCGCGACAGGCCCTTGACCGTCACCGGGAAGCCGGCCATCCGTTCGGTGAAGGTCTGCAGATGCTGATCGGCCAGCAGTGTGGTCGGCACCAGCACCGCGACCTGCTTGCCGTCCTGTACCGCCTTGAACGCCGCCCGCACCGCGATCTCGGTCTTGCCGTAACCGACGTCACCGCAGACCACCCGGTCCATCGGAACCGGCTTCTCCATATCAGTCTTGACTTCGGTGATCGCAGTCAGCTGATCGACGGTCTCGGTGAATCCGAACGCGTCCTCCATCTCGGCCTGCCACGGGGTGTCCGGGGCGAACGCGTGACCCGGCGCTGCCTGACGCTTGGCGTAGAGCGCGACAAGTTCACCGGCGATCTCGCGAACGGCCTTGCGCGCCTTCGTGTTCGTGTTGGCCCAGTCGCTGCCGCCGAGTCGGCTCAGGCTGGGCTGCTCTCCGCCGACATACCGGGACAACTGATCAAGGGAGTCCATCGGGACGAACAGTTTGTCGGCCTGCTGTCCCCTCTTGCCGGATGCGTATTCCAGGACCAG
>CAMCWJ010000061.1 GCA_945882475.1 Bifidobacterium breve | reverse complement strand
CTTGAACATGTCAAAGTTCATGGCCTGGGAGTAACCGACGAGGATCAGCAGTGGCGCGGTCTCGCCCATCACCCGGGCCAGTGCGAGCAGGATTCCCGTGACGATGCCCGACAGCGCCGTCGGGATGACGATCCGAACGATCGTCTTCCACTTCGGAACTCCGAGGGCATAGCTGGCCTCCCGCAGATCCATCGGGACTATCCGCAGCATCTCCTCGGTGGAGCGCACGATCACCGGAATCATCAGCAGCACCAGAGCCAGTGACACCGCGAAGCCGGAACGCTGGAAGCCCAGTGTCGCGACCCACAGCGCATAGATGAACAGCGCGGCCACGATCGAGGGCACACCGGTGAGGATGTCCACCATGAAGGTGGTGATCTTCCCGATTCGGGTGCCGCCGCCGTACTCGACCAGGTAGATGCCCACGAACACCCCGATCGGGATCGAGATGAGCGCGCACACCAGGGCCTGCAGCAGGGTGCCGACCAGTGCGTGGTACGCGCCGCCGCCGGCCGCGAAGGCCGTCATGCCGGCCTGCGAGTTGCCCCACCAGCTGGCGCTGGTCACCGCTGAGAAGCCCTTGGTGATCACCGAGTAGAGCACCCAGAACAGCGGGATGACCGCGACCGCCACCGACAGCGTGACGAGCACCGTGGCCAGGTTGTTGGTGAACTTGCGCCGCGCGCTGGTCGGTTTGAAGGTGGGTTCCTTCACCGGCCGGTCCAGTGCGGAGGAGGTCATCAGCCCGCCCTTCTGGCGACCGCGGCCCGGGCCGCCGAGTTGACGACGAACGTCAGAATGAACAGCACCAGGCCAGCCGCGATGTAGGCACCCGCCTTGTACTGATCGTTGAATTCCGAAGCGGCGGAAGCGATCTTGCTGGCGAAAGTGTAGCCGCCGTCGAAGAGCGACCAGTTGAACGCCTGCTGAGTGCCGCGCAGGATGATCAGCAGTGCGATCGTCTCACCGAGCGCGCGACCCAGACCCAGCATGGCCCCGCTGATGTAGCCGGACAACCCGAACGGCAGGACCGTGGTCCGGACGACTTCCCACCGGGTGGCGCCCAGTGCCAGCGCCGCCTCGATCTGGCCGCGCGGGGTCTGGGCGAAAACCTCGCGGGCCACCGCGGTGATGATCGGCAGGATCATCACCGCCAGCACGATCCCCGCGGTGAAGATGGTGCCGCCGCCGGCCACCGAGGCGTTTCCGGTGGAGAACAGGAAGATCCAGCCGAGGTGCTCGTTGAGCCACAGTGCGAGGGGCTTGATCACCGGCGCAAGCACATACAGGCCCCACACGCCGTAGATGATCGAGGGAACGGCGGCGAGCAGATCGACCATGTACGCAAGGGGTCCGCCCACCTTCCGGTGGGCGTACTGGGTGAGGTAAATGGCGATGCCCAACGCGACCGGCATCGCCAGGATGAGCGCGAAGACAGAGACGAACACCGTCACCTGCAGGAGGTTGAAGATGCCGAACTGCATCTGTGCGGTGTCGGTGGTGACCCAGTTGCCGCTGTAGGTGAAGAAGTTGGCCTTGTTGCGCGCCAGTGCGGGCACCGCCCGCCAGAACAGGAACAACCCGATGGCGACGATCAGCGCGATGACGAAGATGCCGGCACCCTCGGCGAGACCACGGAACACCCGGTCGCCGAGTCGCGCCCGGGCGTGCCCGGACGGGTCGGTGGGAACCGGTTGTGGCTCAGGGATGGGCGCGGCGATGACTGCGGCCGAGCCGGCCGAGACCGGATCAGGTCCGTCCCCGGCGACGTTCATCTCCTCGCCCGCATTGCGTTCGATCGTCACCGCATGTCGACTCTCTGCCGGCCTACCGTCACTGGATTGCGTCGACGGCGGTCAGCAGCCGGGTCTTGAACGCCTCCGGCAGCGGGCTGTAGCCCGCCGCCGAGAGTCCGTCCTGACCGGAATTGGCCGCCACCGAGATGAACGACTTGACCGCGCCCGCGGTGTCGGCGTCATAGCCCTTTGAGCAGACGATCTCGTAGGTGGCGAGCACCAGCGGGTAGGCACCCGCCGCGGTGGTGCCGTAGATGGAGTTCAGGTCCAGCGCCAGATCATTGCCCTCGCCGGCGAACTTGGCTGCGGCGATGGCCTTCCCGGCCGACTCGTCGGTGAGGGCCACCGGGCCGGAGCCGGTGTCGATCTGGGCCATCGGCAGGCCCGCCTGGGTGGCGAAGCCCTTCTCCACGTAGCCGATGGAACCCGGGGTGGCCTGAACCGCCTGGACGATGCCGGAGGACTTCTGCGCACCCTCACCGGCGCCGCCCTGGAACTCCTTGCCCGCTCCCTTGGTCCAACTCTGCGGGGCGGCAATGCTCAGATACTTCTGAAAGTTGTCGGTGGTACCCGAAGAGTCGGAGCGGTAGATCGGCACGATCTTGGTGTCGGGCAGGCTCGCACCGGCGTTCAGCGCCGCGATGGCCGGGTCGTTCCAGTTGCTGATCGCCCCGGTGAAGACCTGAGCCAGGACGTCGGCGTTGAGCACCAGGTTGTCCACGCCGGGAAGGTTGTAGGTCAGCGCCACCGGTCCGAACACCAGAGGCAGGTTCCAGGCCGGGTTGCCGCCGCAGCGCTTGGCCGCCTGGTCGATCTGATCCGTGGACAGCGGTGAGTCCGACCCGGCGAAGTCGACCTGGCCCGCGATGAACTGATTTACCCCCGCGCCGGAACCGGTCGGGTTGTAGGACAGGTTCTTGCCCGGGCACTTCTGCCCCCAGACCTGATTGAAGACGCCAATCGCGTTTTGCTGGGCGGTCGACCCTTCCGCGCTCAGGGATTTCTTGCCGCCGCAGTCCGCCGCGGCGCCGGACGACCCCTCCGCGCCCGCGCTCGACGACGAACCCGCGTTGTTATCGCTCCCGCACGCGCTCAATGCCACGACTGCAATCGCTGACACCGCCACGACGAAGCCTTTGCCGAATTGGGTCGGTGCCATGAGAGCCTTCTTCCGCTCGAATTTCTTCGTCGAAACGGAACCTATTCTGCGCGAGTAACCGGTTTGGAGACAGCCGATGAACGGAATGTGAACGCCCCCTGCGTCAGCCGGCCGCGCCCGCCTGGGCTGTCGCGTATGCGGTGTCCACCCCTGCCACGGCGAATCCGAGCCCCTGGTAAGTCCGGACCGCCGCGGCGTTGTCAGACTCGACGTACAGCATGACCTCCGAATCAGCGGAACTGGCCAACCGCCGCGCCAGGTGACCCAACCCGACGAGGGTCAGTACCCGCCCCAGCGCACGACCCTGCGCGGCCGGATCCACGCCCAACACATAGACCTCGCCGAGGTGCCCGTCGTGGATCTTCGTCCAATGGAAACCCACCAGCGCGCCACTGACATCGTCGAACGCGAGGAAAAGTCCGGCGGGGTCGAACCACTGCTCACTGAAGTGCTCGCCGAGGTCGGCAAGGGTCCAGCCGCCCTGCTCGGGATGCCAGGAAAAAGCTGCGTTGTTGACCCGCAACAGTTCGGCGTCATCCTCGGGTCCGGTGTAGGTCCGGATTCGGACACCTGAGGGCGCAACGGCTTCCGGAACATCGGACAGCGGGCGGCGCATCTGCACCAGCTCTCGCGCGACCCGCAGGTGCAACGACCCGGCGAGCGCGTGCGCTGCAGGCAGGGTGCCGTGTGCCCAGAACCGCACCCGGCCGCCGCTGCGCTCGATCGCCGCACGGGCCAACCCGGCCCCGATGCCGTTACCGCGCGCGGCGGGGCCGACAACCAGTTCGGCGGTCGCATCGGTGCCATCCCGGCCGGGCACCAGGTTCAGATACCCGAGCACCGCATGCTCGTCCTGCGGATCGACGACGAGAAGATGTTCGGTTCGCCCGTGCGCCAGTTCACGCAGGACCTGTTCACCGACGGGGGCCGAGCCGTCAACCAGTTCGGCCCTGGAAACGAGATCGCGAACGGCATCCTGTTCCGACGCCGAGAGGTCGGTACGCCAGCGCACCGGCGTCACGAACCGGGCAGCGATGCCGACATCGCGCCAACGTCCGCATCGGAGTCGGTTTCCCCCGGATCGACGTAGGCCGCATCGATGTCAGCGGCATCCGCCGCCGGTTGCCGACCCCGCGCCGGCCGCACGGCCTTGTAGCCGACGTTGCGCACCGTCCCGATCAACGCCTCGTATTCGGGTCCGAGTTTGGCGCGCAGCCGCCGGACGTGCACGTCGACTGTGCGGGTGCCGCCGAAGAAGTCATAGCCCCAGACCTCCTGCAACAGTTGCGCCCGGGTGAACACCCGGCCGGCGTGCTGCGCAAGGTACTTCAGCAGTTCGAATTCCTTGTAGGTCAGATCCAGCGGGCGCCCACGCAGCCGCGCGGTGTAGGTGCCCTCGTCGATGAGCAGTTCACCGAGGCTGACCTTGCCCGCGGTCTCCTGACTGGCGGTTGCGCCGCGGCGGCCCACGAGCAGTCGCAGCCGGGCGTCGATCTCGGCGGGGCCGGTACCGGGCAGCAGGATCTCGTCGATACCCCAGTCCACGCTGACCGCCACCAGGCCGCCTTCGTTGACCACGGCCACCACGGGAACCGCGGCGCCGGTGTTGCCGAGCAGGCGGCACAGGCCCCGGGCCGCCGCCAGGTCGGAGCGGGCGTCGACGATGGCGACATCGGCCGAACCGGCTTCCAGTAGCGACGACACCTCGGTCGGCACGGCGCGGACGTTGTGCGCCAAGAGCGCCAACGACGGCAGCACCGACTCCGGATTCGGGTCGACAGTCAATAGCAGCAGATCCAACGAACTCTCCAGGTTTGGCCTTCACTCTAACCCGCGACCTGCTGTTTCCACGATCCGGGCGGCACCTGCCGGCGGTACGCCAGAATGTCAGGGTGCGCGGTATGGCGAAGGTGGCGGGTGCCTCCGCCATGGCCGTCGTCCTCGGGGTGGTCGGCGCGGATGTCGGGGCCGCCGCGTACGCCGAGTACCGGCTGTCACGAACGGTGCGGTCGGTGGCGGGACTGGACTTCGACCCCTGGGTGGCGATCCTGGGCTTTCCGTTCACCGTGCAGGCGATGCGGCACCGCTACGGCGAGTTGGAGATCAAGGCGGTCGGGGTACAGAGTCCGGTCGTGGGCGCAGTCACCCTGGAGGCCACCATGCATGACATCGGTCTGGCGCAGGCGTCATGGCTGATCCGCCCTGAAGCCGACCTGCCGTTGGGCAAGTTGGAGAGCCGGGTCATCATCGACTCGCGTCGGCTGGGCGAGTACATCGGGATCAGGGATCTGCGGGTGGACGCTCCCCCGGAGGACGCCAACGACGCCACCGGCGGCACCACGGAATCCGGCATCTCCGGCAGTCAGGGCCTGGTGTTCACCGGAACACCCACGAAAGCCGGCTTCGACGACCAGGTGAGCGTCACCGTCGACCTGTCGGTCGCGGGCCCGGATCAGAGCACCCTGGTGTTCACCCCCACCGGCGTCATCACCGGTCCAAACACGGCCGACCAGCAGGTACCGGACGCCCAGCAGGCGGCCGTGCTGAACGCGTTCCGGGCGGCGATTCCCGGCCAGCGGCTGCCGTTCGGGCTGAAACCGACCAGCGAGGGCGCGCGCGGCTCCGACATCATCATCGAGGGCATCGCCGAGGAAGTAACCGTGCGACTGAGCGGTTTCACACCGACATGACAGCCGCCGTGATCACCGCCATCGCCGCCGCACTGGGCCTTTCGGCTGTGCTGGGTGTGCTGCACAGCCGCCGGTCCGGGGTCCTGCGGGAGACCGCCGGTGAGTCCGCCGTCAGCATCGACGGCCTGGAGCTTTCCGTCGCCGGGCCCACCATCGTGCATTTCAGCGCATCGTGGTGCGGGCCGTGCGTCGCGGTGCGCCGAGTGGTCGATCAAGTTTGCGCCGAGGTGCCCGGGGTAGCCCACCTCGAGGTGGATCTGGACACCAATCCGGAAGTCGCGCGGGAACTCTCGGTGTTGTCCTTGCCGACCACCTTCATCTTCGACGCCGACCGTCGGCAGCGCTACCGCACGCACGGCGTCCCCACCGCGGCCGTCCTGCGGTCGGCCCTGGAGCCTCTGCTGGCCTGATCGGGTGTCGATTGGGTAGCATCCCTTACGTGCCATCCCGTCTTGAGCCCATGCTCACCAAACGCCGCGCAGTAGATCTGTGCCGCGTGTCGGGTTGTTGCTGTTGTTGCTGTTGCCGCTGATCCATCGCGGCCCGCTGCGGTCTGTCCAATCCAGCCCTGCCCAGCAACAGGAGTTTTCGCAATGTCTGTCACTACCTCACACCAGCCCACTCGCACCGACCAGGTCGATGTTCGCGGTCCCCGGTTCGCCGCGTGGATCACCACCGCCGTCCTGCTGACGGTGCTGGTGGTCTCGGCCTTCAACACCACCGCCGCGGCGGTCATCCTGGCCGCGCAGGCCGTCGTCTTCGCGGTCGGCGCACTGCTCGGTCCGCGCAGCCACCCCTACGGCCGGATCTTTTCCACCGTGGTGGCACCCGGGCTGGGACCGGTCACCGAACGGGAACCTGCTGCTCCGTTGAGGTTCGCCCAACTCGTGGGCCTGGCGTTCGCGGTGGCAGGGGTGGCCGGATTCGCCTTCGGCGCTGGGCTCCTGGGTGTGGTCGCCACCGCGTTCGCGCTGGCGGCGGCATTCCTCAACGCGGCGTTCGGGATCTGCCTGGGTTGCCAGCTGTACCCGTTGGTCGCCCGGTTTCGCCGGACCGCCCCCACAACCTGACCACTTCCCGAACACCGAGAGGACCCCCGAACAATGGCGCGCTCCGACGTCCTGGTCTCGACCGACTGGGCCGAACGCAATCTCGACACCCCCAAGGTTGTCTTCGTCGAAGTCGACGAGGACACCGCCGCCTACGACACCGGGCATATCGCCGGTGCGGTCAAGCTGGATTGGAAGACCGATCTTCAGGACCCCGTCAAGCGCGATTTTGTTGATACGCAAGGATTTTCGAAGCTGCTCAGCGACCGCGGATTCAGCAATGACGACACTGTCGTCCTCTACGGCGGTAACAACAACTGGTTCGCCGCATACGCGTACTGGTACTTCAAGCTCTACGGCCACGCCGAGGTAAAGCTGCTCGACGGCGGTCGCAAGAAGTGGGAACTCGACGGCCGGGCGCTGTCGACGGACACCGTCACCCGTGCGACAACCAGTTACACGGCCAAGGCGCCGGACAACAGCATCCGCGCACTGCGCGACGAGGTGATCGCCGCGATCGGCGTCAAGAACCTCGTAGACGTCCGCTCGCCGGACGAATTCTCCGGCAAGATCCTGGCGCCGGCGCATCTGCCGCAGGAACAGAGCCAACGGCCCGGTCACATCCCCGGGGCCATCAACGTGCCGTGGAGCAGAGCGGCCAACGAGGACGGCACCTTCAAGTCCGATGAGGAACTGGCCAAGCTGTACGCCGAGGCCGGTCTGGACGGCGAGAAGGAGACCATCGCCTACTGCCGCATCGGCGAGCGCTCCTCGCACACCTGGTTCGTGCTGCAGGAATTGCTGGGGCACACCAACGTCAAGAACTACGACGGCAGTTGGACCGAATACGGCTCCCTGGTGGGGGCCCCGATCGAGTTGGGGAATTGATCATGTGCGCTGCACCGAAACAGGGACAGGCTCTGCCCGCCGGCGTCGACCTGGAGAAGGAGACCGTCATCACCGGCCGGGTGGTCGACGACTCCGGGCAGGCAGTCGGTGGTGCATTCGTGCGTCTGCTGGACGCATCGCAGGAATTCACCGCCGAAGTGGTCGCCTCGGCGACGGGCGACTTCCGGTTCTTCGCCGCACCCGGCACCTGGACGGTGCGCGCGCTGTCGAGGCTGGGCAAGGGTGACGCGACCGTCGCTCCCAGCGGGGCCGGGATCCACGAGGTCGACGTTCTCGTCGCCTGAGGCCACCCGGGCGGGCCGCGGCCCGACAGCGTTAGACTCTGCGCCGTGGTGCTCTTCTTCGAGATCCTGTTGGTCGTGGCGGCCGTGGTGATCACCTGGTTCGCGATTTATGCGGTGTACCGGCTCATCACCGACGAGTCCTGAGCGGCTGGTGACCGCCGAAGACGTCGCCGGCAGCGGTGACCGCGCCCTCGCCGCCGCCGCCGAACGGGCCCGGGAGACCGCGGGACGCAACATCCCGATCTTCGACGACCTTCCGGTGGCCGACACCGCGAACCTGCGCCTGGGAGCGCACTTCAACGACGCCCTGCTGGCACTGCTCCCCCTGGTCGGCGTGTGGCGGGGAGAAGGCACGGGCCACAGCGCACACGGCGACTACCGGTTCGGCCAGCAGATCGTCGTCTCCCACGACGGCGGCGATTATCTGAACTGGGAGGCCCGGTCATGGCGGCTGGACGAGGCCGGCGGGTTCCACGCCCCCGGCCTGCGCGAGACCGGCTTCTGGCGGTTCGCCTCGGATCCGGCCGATCCCGGCGAATCACAGGCAATCGAATTGCTGCTGGCGCACTCAGCGGGCTACGTCGAACTGTTCTACGGCCATCCGCTAAACCAGGCGTCCTGGGAACTGGTGACCGATGCACTGGCTCGCAGCAAGACCGGCCAACTCGTTGGGGGAGCCAAGCGCCTGTACGGCATCGTCGACGGCGGCGATCTTGCCTACGCGGAGGACCGGGTCGATGCCGACGGCGGCCTGGTGCCACACCTGTCGGCCCGGCTCACCAGGCACGTCGGATGACGCGGGCCCGCATTGCCGCGGCGCTGGCCGCCGCGCTGCTGATCGCCGGCTGCACATCGAAACCGGCGCCCACCCAAACCGATCCGTCGCCCTCCTCGCCGGCCGGGCACGGAAACCTCGCGGACTGCCTGCACGCCAACGGTGTTCCTGAATCGGCCGGGCCCGCAGCGGTTCTCGGGCCGCCGGACGGGGTGGACCCGGCGACATGGGATCTGGCGATGCAGGCGTGTTCGGCGTTTGCGCCTGGGCCTGGGCCTGGGCCTGCCGGACCGTAGCCGAGCCCAGACATGGAACGGCCCCCGAGCCTTGGTTTCCGGGTTGGACGGTCCGGGAGCTCGGGGGCCGGGTAGCTGCCTGGAATTCGCCAGCGCGCGCAGGGCGCGGGGTGACTTCCGGCACCTGGTGCTGCTAGCGGGCAGCCACCTCACATGTCCATGAAGAACTACTCAAAATTCCGGACCACCTCCTCTCTTGTGTACCGCAGACCGTACCGCGACGGACCCGGGGTGCCAAGAGATTTTCGCGATCAGCGATCCGCAATCGCAGCCTCGACCAACCCGGCCACCTCGGCAGCGAACGGCGACCGGGCCAGTGCGCGCCCATCGAGGGTATGCACCCTGGCCGCCAGGGCAATGCTGGAAACCAGCCACACCCCTTGCGCCGCAGCGAGATCGGCGGGCCGCAATGCCTGGTAGTCACAGTCGTAGCCGCGGTCTCGGGCAACCTCGAACAGCGCCTGCTGGGTGGTGCCGCGCAGGATCGGGTACCACGGCGGCGGGGTGAGCAGGCAGGGCCGTCCGTCGGCCCCTGCAGTGGCGATCACCACCGTCGATCGGGGGCCCTCGAGGATGTAGCCCTCGGCGCTGACGAAGACGACGTCGTCGACGCCCCGGTCGGCGGCGTGGCGCAGCGCGGCCATGTTCATCGCGTAGGACAGGGTCTTGGCGCCGGCCAGCAGCCACGGCATCGCATCGATCCCGGCGGCGGGAAGCGCACGATCCAACAACATCGCCGAGACCCCGTCGCGGCGGGCCCCCGCCACCCGCGCGGGCAATGGGCTGATCATCAGGTAGGCGGTCGGATCCGAACCCACCTCCCGGCCGCGGCTGAACACCAATCGCAACGCGCCCTCGTCGGGGGTCTGCGCAGCCCAGCGGTCGGCGGCGATCGCGATGGCCGACCGCCACTGATCCAGGTTCGGCTCGGGCAGGTCCAGCATCGCCGCCGAGGCGACCAGCCGCCGCAGGTGCGCCTCCACCAGACAGGCACCGCCGCCACGAACCAGCAGGGTCTCGAAAATCCCGTCACCGCGCACCGCGGCCAGATCGTCGGCGAACAGCAGAGGCTCTGCCGGGTCGCGGATTTCGCCGCCGAGGGTCACGAGCACCGCTGGCTGGCCGGACATGAGAAATGAGCGTACTGGCCAGGCCCGTAGAGTTGCGGTGTGACAGCCGTTCGCGCACCCGACCACTCTCCCGACGCCGGTGCGGTGTGGCACTACGGCGATCCGTTCGGGGAGCAGCGTGCCGCGGCGCGCGACGCGGTGGTGATCGACCGTTCGCACCGCGCGGTCATCGCACTGAACGGTGCCGACCGTCGTGGGTGGTTGCATTCCCCGGGCACCCAGCACGTCGCGGAGTTGGCAGACGGGGCGTGCACCGAGAACCTGAGCCTGGACGGGCAGGGCCGCGTCGAGGATCACTGGCAGCAGACCGAACTGGGCTCGGTGACCTACCTGGACACCGAGCCGTGGCGGGGCGAGCCACTGCTGGCCTATCTGCAGAAGATGGTGTTCTGGGCGGACGTACAACCGGTCGCCGCCGACCTCGCAGTGCTGTCGCTGATCGGGCCCAAGCTGGCCGATGCCGCCGTTCTCGCAGCACTCGGCGTCGACGCGCTGCCGTCGGAGTCGAGAGCGGTCGGACTGGCCGGCGGCGGGTTCCTCCGCCGGATTCCGGGATCCGGCCCGCTTGAACTCGACGTCGTGGTTCCGCGGGCCGACGTCGAGACGTGGCTGGACAGGCTGGAAGCAGCCGGCGTACACCGGGCCGGCATCTGGGCCTACGAAGCGCACCGCGTGGCGGCGCGGCGGCCCCGGCTGGCCATCGACACCGACGAGCGGACCATTCCGCACGAGGTGGGCTTCATTGGTCCGCCCGGGCACGGCGCGGTCCATCTGGACAAGGGCTGCTACCGCGGACAGGAGACGGTGGCGCGCGTCCACAATCTGGGCCGGCCACCGCGGATGCTGGTGCTGGTGCACCTCGACGGCTCGGGCGAGCCGCCCGTCACCGGGGATCCGTTGCTGGCCGAAGGCCGGGTGGTCGGCCGGCTCGGGACCGTGGTCGAGCACGTCGACGAGGGACCGATCGCGCTGGCGTTGGTCAAACGCGGCATCCCCGCGGA
>CAMCWJ010000060.1 GCA_945882475.1 Bifidobacterium breve | reverse complement strand
GTAGTCCGCCTGGGCTCGGGCTCGGGCGAGGTTGACCGCCTTGCCGGCCTCGGCGCGTTCGCCGGTGGGCAAGCCGGCCAGAGCCTGCCGGGCCAGGGCGAGCGCGGACCGGTCACCGAGATGCTCGGTCTTGGCCCGGGCGAGCGCGTCGAGATCACCGGCGGCGGTGAAAGCGTCGAGCGCCGCATCCACGGCGGTGCTCAGCGCATCGGGCGACAGTCCGGGTTGCTCACCCACGCGACGAGACTCTCCTTGGCTGGTGAGGGACCTTCGCGGCACGACGTGACGCAAGTGCTGACCAGCAGATCATAGGTGATGCCAGAATGACGCCTCGTGGGCAATTCGCCCGGCCAGGCAACAGCGGCGGCCCCGGCGCTGCGGAGGAAGGACAGATGACCAGTGTCTTTTTCGTTGCGACGGTCTGGGCGGCCGCGATCGCGGTCGCCGTGCTGGCACTCAAGATCGGTATCGGGTGGTTGGCTCTCGCCGTGGTGCTGGCGGCACTCGCCGGCCTGGGCACCTGGGACCTGCTGCAGACCCGGCACTCGATCCTGCGGGCCTATCCGATCCTCGGCCATGCCCGGTTCATAGCGGAGTTGATCCGCCCGGAGATCTACCAGTACTTCATCGAATCCAACACCGACGGTGCGCCGTTCAACCGGGAGAGCCGCGACGCGGTCTACCGGCGCGCCAAGGGCATCAAGGGCGATGAACCGTTCGGCACCGAACTCAACGTCCATGCGATCGGATTTGAGTTCCTGCGGCACTCGCTGCGCGCGAAGATGGCCACCGATCTGGCACCGAAGGTGCGACTCGGCGGTCCGGACTGCACCCAGCCCTACGACATCGCCCTACTCAACGTCTCGGCGATGAGCTTCGGAGCACTGTCCGGCAACGCGATCGAGGCACTGAACGGCGGCGCGGCCAAGGGCGGTTTCGCCCACGACACCGGAGAGGGCGCGATCAGCCCGTACCACCTCAAGCACGGTGGCGATCTGATCTGGGAGATCGGCTCGGGCTACTTCGGCTGCCGCACGCCCGAGGGCCACTTCGACGCCGAGAAGTTCCAGGAGAAGGCGAAACTTCCTACGGTGAAGGCGATCTCGATCAAGCTGTCCCAGGGCGCCAAGCCCGGACTCGGTGGGGTGCTGCCCGGGCCGAAGGTCACCCCCGAGATCGCCGAGACCCGGGGCGTGCCGGTGGGCCGGACGGTGGTGTCTCCCCCCGCGCACACCGCATTCACCACGCCGTTGGAGTTGATGCACTTCATCGCGACGCTGCGCAGCCTGTCCGGTGGCAAGCCGGTCGGCTTCAAGCTCTGCATCGGCGCCCGCACCGAGTTCCTGTCGATGTGCAAGGCGATGGTGCACACCGGCATCACGCCGGACTTCATCATCGTCGACGGCTCCGAGGGCGGCACCGGTGCCGCGCCCCAGGAGTTCGAGGACCACGTCGGAATGCCGCTGACCGAGGGACTGATTCTGGTACAGAACTGCCTGGTCGGCACCGGGCTTCGCCAACACATCAAGATCGGCGCCTCCGGCAAGATCGTCACCGGGTTCGACATCGTGTCCCGCGTCATCCAGGGTGCGGACTTCACCCTGTCGGCGCGGGCGATGATGTTCGCGGTCGGCTGCATCCAGGCGATGAAGTGCCACACCAACGCCTGCCCCACCGGGGTGGCCACCCAGGACCCGGGCCTGGCCCGCGCATTGCATGTGCCGGACAAGATCGAGCGGGTGGCGAACTTCCAGCACGGCACGGTGGCCAGCGCGGCACAGATGGTGGCCTCGATGGGCCTGGAGGGCTTCGACGAGTTGGCGCCCTCGATGCTCAACCGCCGCATCGACTCCTACCGGACCCGCACCTACGCCGAGATCTACGAGTGGCTGATGCCCGGAGAGTTGCTCGACACCCCGCCGGAGGACTGGCTGTCGGACTGGATCGAGGCCAGCGCCGAGGAGTTCGTCTGAGCCGGTGCGCTCAAGCCTCGGATTCGGTGCCGGCGTCGTCTTCGTCGGCCCCGTCCCCGGCGGCGTCCTGCGGTCGGGTCTTGAGCCGGTAGACCTCCAGGTCGGCCGGAACACCCGACTGCCGTGGCGCGAACAGTGGACGGCGCACCCGCTTGACGCTCACCCCGAGCGACGCCAGATCAGCCTCGGAGATCTTCGCCAACGTCGGTTCCGAGACCATCAACCCACCGCGGGTAGCCCGTTCCATCACCCGGGCCGCGATGTTGACGTCCACGCCCAGCCAGTCCGCACCGATGCGCTGCGGCCGTCCGGTATGGATGCCGGCCCGAATTCGGGGCGTATAGCCCTCCACCACAACGGTTTTCACTGCCTCGCGGGCGATGATCGTGGCCCGCACCGCGGTCAGCGGATCGGCGAACACCGCCATCATGCCGTCGCCCATCCGCTTGACGATGTGACCGCCGGCGTCGAGCAGCGGCGGTTCGGCGGCCTGGGCGACCCGGCGCAGAAGTTGCAGGGTGGCATCGTCACCGGCGAGCAGCGACCAGTCGGAGAAGCCGACCAGATCGGTGAACACCAGCGTCACCTCGTCGTTGGCGGGCCGGCCGGACACCTTCTCGGTGAGCGCCTGCCACACCTGCAGGGTGGCCAGGCTCACCTCCCGGGTGGCCGCGTCGCGATCCGGCATCAGCCGGTCGGCAGCGCGCGCGGCGGCCCGGGCACCGCCCTCGCCCGCCGCGGACAACGGGTCGCCGAACTCAGGATCGCCGGGCAGCGCGCGCCGGGCACGGCGGATCAGCGCGACGATGTCGGGGTTGCGGTTGGTGTTGGTCAGCCACCCACCGATCCCCCGGGGTTGCTCCGGGTCGAACTCGACCGGGTCGGCGTCCACCGGGTCAGCTTAGGGGCCCGCGACGCGCGCTAGCGCTCTGGTAAAGGCAGATCGCCGCGGCGGCGGCGACGTTCAGGCTTTCCGCCGCACCGGCCATCTCGATGGCGACCCGGTGGTCGGCCAGGGCGGCGACATCAGGCGCCAGGCCCTGGGATTCCGGGCCGAACAGCCACGCGGTCGGGCGGTCCAGCGTGACACGGGCCTGCTGGAGGCCGAGTTCACCGTCCACCGTGGTGGCCAGGATCTGCAATCCGCCCGACCGCAACCGGGCCAGCAGACCGGTGGTGTCGGGTTCGACGAGCACCGGTATAGCGAAGATGCTGCCCGCCGAGGACCGCAGGCATTTCCCGTTGTACGGGTCCACGCTGTGGCCCGCGAAGATCACCGCTGCCGCCCCCATCGCGTACGCGGTCCGGATCAGCGTGCCGGCATTGCCCGGTTCGGACAGGTCCACCGCGACGGCGAGCAGACCGGGTCGAGTGGCCAGAATCGCGGCCGGGTCCGAAACCGGCACCCGGCACACCGAGACAAGCCCCGACGGAGTGACCGTGTCGGACAGGGCTTTTGCAGCGGCGTCGGACACCAGGGTCACCGGCAGACCGCGCAGGAGTTCAACGTGGCGTTCCAGCGCCTCGGCGGTGACGAAGACCTCGTCAAGTAGACCGCGTGCGGCGGCGGCCTCGACCAGGTTGGGCCCCTCGGCCAGGAAGCGCCCGGAACGACGCCGCCCGGCGGCGCGGTGCAGCGTGACCGCATCCGCCACTCGGGCGGACTTCGGCGTCAGGGCCACCGGCCGGCCCCCCGGGCCGGAGCCGTCCGAGCCCGTCAGGCAGCCTCACCGGACGGGGCGTTGACGTCAGCCGGCAGAGCGGCCTTCGCGATGTCGACCAGTGCGGTGAACGCGGCCGGGTCGCTGATCGCGATCTCGGAGAGGTTCTTGCGGTCGACCTCGACGCCGGCGGCCTTGAGGCCCTGGATCAGCCGGTTGTAGGTGATGTCGTTGGCGCGGGCGGCCGCGTTGATCCGGGTGATCCACAGCCTGCGGAAGTCACCCTTGCGGGCCCGCCGATCACGGTAGGCGTAGGTCAGTGAATGCAGTTGCTGCTCTTTGGCTTTGCGGTAGAGCCGCGACCGCTGGCCACGATAGCCCTTGGACGCCTTGAGGATGGTGCGCCGCTTCTTCTGGGCGTTGACTGCGCGCTTCACGCGTGCCATGAGGTGTTCCTATTCTCGTCGTTCGGTGGGAGGTCAGTCAGGCGTTCGGCGTTAGCCGTTCAGCATCTTGTTGACGCGCTTGGTGTCGTTGGCGGCCACGGTGGTGCGGCCATCGAGGCGGCGGGTGCGCTTGGACGCCTTGTGCTCCAGCAGGTGGCGGCGGTTCACCTTCTGCCGGACGATCTTCCCGGTGCCGGTGCGGCGGAAGCGCTTGCTGGCTCCGCTGTGGGTCTTGGCCTTCGGCATGATTCCTCAGTTCTATTCGGTGGTGCCCTACTCGGTGGTGCCCTACTCGGTGCTGGCCTGTTCGGTTGTGGCCTGTTCGGTTGTGGCCTGTTCGGTTGTGCCCTGTTCGGTTTCGGTGTCCGGTTCGGCGGCGGGTTGCGCCGGAGCCCCGACCACCTGCGTCGCCGCCTTGGCGCGAGTCTTCGCGCCGCGGTGCGGGGCCAGCACCATCGTCATGTTGCGGCCGTCCTGCTTGGCCGAGGTCTCGATGAAGCCGTGGTCGGCGACATCGGCACCGAGCCGCTGCAACAACCGGTACCCGAGTTCGGGCCGGGACTGCTCGCGGCCGCGGAACATGATCGTCACCTTGACCTTCGACCCGGCTTCGAGGAAGCGGATCACGTGACCTTTCTTGGTCTCGTAATCGTGCGGGTCGATCTTTGGGCGAAGCTTCTGTTCCTTGACCACGGTCTGCTGCTGGTTCTTGCGAGACTCGCGTTCCTTGAGTGCCGTCTCGTACTTGAACTTGCCGTAGTCCATGATCTTGCACACCGGTGGTCTGGCATCCGGGGCTACTTCGACAAGGTCGAGATCGGCATCCGCGGCGACGCGGAGAGCGTCTTCGATACGCACGATCCCGACCTGCTCACCGCCTGGTCCGATCAGGCGTACTTCGGGTACGCGAATGCGCTCGTTGACACGGGTCTCAGTGCTGATGGGGCCTCCCTGGTTCGGTTTTCTCGGTCGGACCGCTCGGTGCGAACACCGGAACAGTTCGGCAGAAACCCATCACCAGCAGCAAAAAGGCCCTGCACACAGCAGGGCCCAAAGCCGACCGATCAACGGCTCACGCCGCCTGCGCACGAGACGCAGAGCGCATGCCCTCGAGGGGCATCCGCGACCGGACCGCTGAGCCTTAGTCGATGGCCAGCGGTGGGAGTGGGACTCCACTTGCTGTCCTGGCGTTAGCCGGGACGGTCGTCCGTGACACTCTATCAGCCATGTCGGATAACCCGGACATCCGCGAACTGGCCGAAATCCCCGCCGTCGAGGTGATCAGTCGCGCGGCGGTGATGCTGATGAGCGCAGCAGCCGAGAAACTGGGCCTGTCCGCGGCCGACCCGGAATCCGGTGAACACCGCGACCTCGATGAGGCCCGACGGCTGATCACCGCCCTGGCCGGCCTGCTGACCGCGGCGCTGCCGTACCTGGGTCCTCATGCGGGCCCGTTCCGGGACGGACTGAAGGCTCTGCAGGTGGCGTTCCGAGAGGCCAGCGCCTTTCCCGACGAACCAGGCGAAGGCCCGGGCGAGAAGCAAACCGGGCCGCTGCGGTAAGGCTGCGCCGAAACCGACACCGCGCGCCGAATACGCTGGCGGTCTATGACCGTAACGACGAACCGGGCCCGGTCCCGGTTCCACTGGGTGCCGGCGACCGCCGGCGCGATCCTGGGCGTTATCGCCGCGGCCTCCCTGCTGTCCAGCATCTCCCCCTCCATCCGGCACCTGATCCGGGTGCCGCGGGAGTTCATCGACTCCTACCTCTTCAACTTCCCCGACACCAGCTTCGCGTGGGCTTTCGCGTTGGCGGTAATGGCCGGCGCGCTGGCCGCACGCAAGCGCATCGCCTGGTGGCTGCTGGTGATCATTCTGGCGCTGGCCGTTGGTTTCGATGTGTCCGCTCTCATTCAGCGGAACGGAAGCAGGCTCGAACACGTCGGGGAGTTTCTCGGCCTGACCTTCCACGTATCGGCGATCGCGGTCCTGCTGCTCGCCTACGACGAGTTCTGGGCCAAGGTGCGTCGCGGAGCGTTGTTCAAGGCCGCCGCCGTGCTGGTCGCCGGTAACGTCGTGGGCATCCTGGTGTCCTGGGGGCTGCTCGAATTGTTCCCCGGTTCGCTGCAGCGCGGGTACCGGCTGCCGTACGCGATCAACCGGGTAAGTGGCTTCGCCACCGCGACCCCCGACCTGTTCGTCGGCAAGCCGCCGGGCATCCTCAATGCATTGTTCGGCCTGTTCGGGGCACTGGCGCTGATGGCTGCGGCGGTCGTGCTGTTCCAATCCCAGCGCGCGGCGAACGCGCTGACCGGCGAGGACGAGTCCGCGATCCGCAGTCTGCTGGAGTCCTACGGCAAGAACGACTCGCTGGGGTACTTCGCGACCCGGCGCGACAAGTCGGTGATCTTCGCGCCCAACGGCCGGGCCGCCATCACCTACCGGGTTGAGGTCGGCGTCTGCCTGGCCAGTGGCGACCCGATCGGCGACCCGCGATCCTGGCCTCAGGCGATCGCGGCCTGGCTACAACTGTGTCAGGACTACGGATGGGCACCCGGGGTGATGGGCGCCAGTTCCACCGCGGCGCAGACCTACCGCGAAGCCGGCTTCAACGCGTTGCAACTCGGCGACGAGGCGATCCTCTACCCGGACAAGTTCCACCTCTCCGGACCCGATATGCGCGCAGTGCGCCAAGCAGTGACGCGGGCCCGGCGGGCCGGCCTGACCGTCCGGATGCGCCGCCACCGCGACTTCACCGCCGAGGAGATGGCGGAGGTGATCCGGCGGGCCGACGCGTGGCGCGACACCGAGACCGAGCGGGGCTTCTCGATGGCGCTGGGCCGGTTGGGCGACGCGGCCGACGGGGACTGCCTGCTGGTCGAGGCCATTCAGGCCGTTCAGGCCGGCGAGGCCGTACAGGCCGAGCAGACAACCGGCGAGGCCGTACAGGCCGAGCAGACAACCATCGAGGCCGTACAGGCCGGGGAGGTGGTCGCGATGCTCTCCCTGGTTCCATGGGGTTCGGGCGGGCTGTCGCTGGACCTGATGCGCCGGGCCCCCGGATCCCCGAACGGGACCGTCGAGTTGATGGTCACCGAACTGCTGCAGCAGGCCGACACCGTCGGCGTCAACCGGGTGTCCTTGAACTTCGCGATGTTCCGGTCGGCGTTCGAGCAGGGCGCCCAGTTGGGCGCGGGCCCGGTGGCCCGGCTGTGGCGCGCGCTACTGGTGTTCCTGTCTCGTTGGTGGCAGCTGGAGACGCTGTACCGCTCGAACATGAAGTACCAGCCGCAGTGGGTGCCGCGCTACGCCTGCTATCAGGATGCGCGGCTGGTCCCGCGGGTCGGTGTCGCCTCGGTGATCGCCGAGGGATTCCTGGTGCTGCCGTTCTCGCGGCGAGCCAAGCCGCACACCGGCCAGTACTCGGCCGTGCCGCGTGAGCTCGCCGCGGCGGTGAACCTGCATTCCGACGGCAGTGCGCCGACGCTCGACCCGGCGGTTGGACCGGACGCCGAGGGCCCGGATCAGCGGCTACCCGAACAGGTCCGCGTCCGGATGACGAAGCTGAAAGCATTGCAGGACAACGGAATCGATCCCTATCCGGTGGGCACAGCACCCAGCCACACCGTGGCGGCGGCCCTGGCCGCCGGCGACGAGGCGGTTACGGTGGCCGGCCGGGTGCTGCGTACCCGGGACTATGGCGGGGTGATCTTCGCCCAGTTGCGGGATTGGTCCGGTGATGTTCAGTTGCTGCTGGACCGGGCCGAACTCGACAGTGGCACAGCTGATTTCGCCAGTGTCGACCTCGGAGATCTGATCGAGGTCTCCGGCCGGATGGGCTACAGCCGCAACGGAACCCGCTCGATACTGGTCCGGCGGTGGCGGATGCTGGGCAAGTGCCTGCGGCCGCTGCCCGACAAACACAAGGGCCTGACCGATCCCGAGGCCCGGGTGCGCGCCCGGTACGTCGACCTGGCCATCAACCCGGCCGCGCGGGATCTGATCCGCGCCCGAAGCGAGATTCTGCACTCGATCCGGGAGACGTTGTTCGCCAAGGGATTCCTGGAGGTTGAGACACCGATCCTGCAGCAGATCCACGGCGGCGCCAACGCCCGGCCGTTCCAGACCCATATCAACGCCTACGACCTGGACCTGTATCTGCGGATCGCTCCCGAGTTGTACCTCAAGCGACTCTGCGTGGGCGGGGTGGAACGCGTCTTCGAACTGGGCCGGGCGTTCCGCAACGAGGGCGTGGACTTCAGCCACAACCCGGAGTTCACCCTGCTGGAGGCCTACCAGGCGCATGCCGACTATCGGGTGTGGATCGACGGCTGCCGGGAATTGATCCAGAACGCGGCGGTCGCCGCGAACGGTTCGATGGTGGTCATGCGGCCCGAAGCAAGCGGCGTGCTGCAACCAGTGGACATCTCCGGAGAGTGGGCGGTCACGACCGTCCACGCCGCGGTCTCGGAGGCACTCGGCGAGCAGATCGACGCCGACACCGACCTGGGTGCGCTGCGCCGGTTGTGCGACGGTGCGGGGATCGGATACCTGAACCACTGGGACGCCGGCGCGGTGGTGCTGGAACTCTACGAGCGTCTGGTCGAGTGCCGGACCGAGGCGCCGACGTTCTATCTGGATTTCCCGACCTCGGTGTCACCTCTGACCCGGCCGCACCGCAGTCGGCCGGGGGTGGCTGAGCGATGGGACCTGGTGGCCTGGGGCATGGAGTTGGGCACCGCCTACAGCGAACTCACCGATCCGGTCGAGCAACGACGGCGACTGCAGCAGCAATCGATGCTGGCCGCCGGCGGCGACCCAGAGGCGATGGAACTCGACGAGGACTTCCTGCAGGCAATGGAGTACGCCATGCCCCCCACCGGCGGACTGGGTGTGGGCGTGGACCGGGTGGTCATGCTGATCACCGGCCGAAGCATCCGCGAGACACTGCCGTTTCCGCTGGCAAAACCACGCTAGGCTGGTCAGCGATGTTTCGCGACCACGTCTCCCTGATGCACGGCTGGGTGCCGGTCACCCTGCAGGTCCTGGCAGCGGTGGCCCTCGGTCTGGCGGTGGGGTGGCGCAGCCCCCGGTGGCGGATGCTGGGGCTGCCGGTCTCGGGGGCAGCCGGCGCGGTTGTGGCATGGCTGACGTACTGGGTGATCGCCAGCAACGGCCTCGCCGGCGATCCAGCGCCCCGCGGGTTGTGGATCTGGATCACACTCGCCGGCACGGCACTGAGCGTGGCGATCCTGGGCTGGCGGTCGGCCGGGCCGCGTCGCCGGATCGCATCGCTACTGGCGGTCCCGCTGACCGTGCTGTGCACGGCGCTGATGGTGAACCTTTGGGTGGGCTACTCCCCCACGGTGCAGACCGCGTGGGGACAGCTGACGGATGGACCGCTCCCCGGCCAGATCGACCGCGCTACCGTCGCCGAAATGGTTGCCGCGCAGTCGGTTCCGGACCGGGGAAGGGTCGTGCCGGTGGACATCCCGGCGGATGCCTCCAAGTTCAAGCACCGCGGTGAATTGGTGTACCTGCCGCCGGCCTACTTTGCCAGCGATCCCCCGCCGGCCCTGCCGGTGGTGATGATGATCGGCGGGCAGTTCAATACCGCCGCCGACTGGATCAGATCAGCCAATGCGGTCAGCACCATCGACAAATTCGCCGCCAAGCACGACGGCAACGCGCCGGTCTTCGTGTTCGTTGATTCCGGCGGCTCCTTCAACAACGACACCGGCTGCGTCAACGGCCTTCGCGGCAACGCCGCCGACCACCTCACCAGGGACGTCCGGCCGTACCTGGTCAACAACTTCGGGGTCAGCGATGACCCGGCGCAGTGGGCCGCCGTCGGATGGTCCACCGGCGGCACCTGTGCGCTGAACATGGCGGTCAAGTACCCGGAGTTGTTCACCGCGTTCGTCAACATCGATGGCGATATCGCGCCGAGTGCGGGCACCAAGGCCCAGACAATCGAGCGACTCTTCGGCGGCGATGCGGCCGCCTACGCGCAGTGGGATCCGGCGACGCTGATCGCCGGCCACGGTCGGTACCAGGGGGTGGCCGGCTGGTTCGCGGTGTCCACCCCGGGCGCCACCCATGGCCCACCGCTGACCGGGCCCGCGTTGCCCGAGCCCCCGGCGAACTCATCGCCGGAAGCCGCGGACACCCCGATGAAAGCTGCGAACACGCTCTGCCGACTCGGCAGTGAGTACGGAATCGACTGCGCAGTGGTTCCGCAGTCGGGCAAGCACGACTGGCCGTTCGCGGCGCGGGTGCTCGACTCGGCTCTGCCGTGGCTGGCCGGACAGATCGGCACACCTGAGGTTCCGGTGATCCCGCTGCCGGGCTCACCCCGCGGGACGGCATAACGCCGGACCGCCCGGGAGTACCGTGAGCGTCATGTCTGACGATTCGACACAGCCCGATTCGACACAGCCTGATTCGATACAGCCCGATTCAGCAACCCCCGCACCGACACCCCACGCTTCGACACCGGCTGCACCGACACCGGCCGACTCGTCCTCCGTGCCTCCCGTCCCCGCGCCTCCCGTCGCCGCGCCCCCCGTCGTTGAGGTGGACACCGGCTACACCGCAGCGGGGGTCCCGACCATGGAGGGCGTGCGGGAGAAGATCGAGACCCGCTACGGCACCGCACTGGGCGCAACCGAACTGGCCGAGGCCACTCCCGAAGCGCGAACCGCGACCGAACGATACGAGGCGCAGCAAAAGGCTGCCGCCGAGAAACTCGCGGAGATACGCGAGTCCATGCATAAGCCGGACACCTCGAACTAGCCCGCGCTTCGTTTTCGGAGGTTTCGGAGTAGTTGGTCGGGGTGGTGTTGGGTGTTGGTGCCGCCTTTGTGGGGTAGGTGGGCGGGGGGTATCCATTCGGTTGTGCCGTTGGGGAGTTTGCGGGTGTGCCAGCCGCCTTGTTTGACGAGTCGGTTGTGGGGTCCGCAGCCGAAGGCGAGGTCGTCGATGTTGGTGGTGCCGCCGTGGGCCCAGTCGCGGGTGGCGTGGTGGGC
>CAMCWJ010000059.1 GCA_945882475.1 Bifidobacterium breve | reverse complement strand
CCCAGGCCGGCCAGTGCCCGCGCGGTCTGGCGGAAGTCGCAGAGCGGTGCGCCCCGGGTCGGTGTGACCTGGTGGCCGCTTCGCAGGGCGGCGGCGAGTTCGGTTGCGGTGGAGGGGGTCTGGTTATCGAAGAACTCCCAGTTGACCATGACGACGGGAGCGTAGTCGCAGGCGGCATTGCACTCGACGTGCTCGAGGGTGATCTTGCCGTCGCTGGTGGTCTGGCCGGCATGCACACCGAGATCGGCCTCCAGTGCCTCCAGGATCGCGTCGCCTCCCATCACCGCGCACAGGGTGTTGGTGCAGACCCCGATCAGGTACTCGCCCGTGGGCGAGCGGCGGTACATCGAGTAGAAGCTGGCTACGCCCGTCACTTCGGCGTCGCTGAGGCCGAGTTGGGTTGCACAGAAACCGATTCCGGCCGTGGTGAGGTAACCGTCCTGAGCCTGGACCAGATGCAGCAGTGGCAGCAGCGCCGAACGGGGTTCGGGATAGCGGGCGATGATCGTCGCCGCGTCGGCCGACAACTGCACGGACACCTCCGCGGGATAAGACTGCGCCCCACCGATTTGGGTCCCACCGATCGGCGGCCCCGGCTCGTCGGGCCGGGGCCCGAGGGTCAGGTCGACGCTCATCGGGGCCCACTGCTCTTCGCGCAAGCGCTCATCGGTCCACGCCACCCATCACCGGGTCGATGCTCGCCACCGCGGCGATCACGTCGGCGACCATGCCGCCTTCGCACATCGCCGCCACCGCTTGCAGATTGGTGAAGCTGGGGTCGCGGTAGTGCACCCGGTAGGGCCGGGTGCCGCCGTCGGAGACCATGTGCACGCCCAATTCGCCGCGGGGTGACTCGACCGCGGAGTACACCTGCCCGGCCGGCACCCGGATGCCCTCGGTGACGAGCTTGAAGTGGTGGATCAGCCCCTCCATCGAGGTGCCCATGATCTTGGCGATGTGTTCCGGCGAGTTGCCCAGGCCGTCCGGGCCGAGTTTCAGATCCGCCGGCCATGCCAGCTTCTTGTCGGAGATCATCACCGGACCCGGCTCCAGCCGTTGCAGGCACTGTTCGACGATCTTCAGCGACTCCCTCATCTCGCCGACCCGGATCAGGTAGCGGCCGTAGCAGTCCGCGGCGGTGTCGGTGATGACGTCGAAGTCGTAAGTCTCATAACCGCAATAGGGTTGGGTCTTGCGCAGATCGTGCGGCAACCCGGTGGAACGCAGCACCGGCCCAGTCATGCCAAGTGCCATGCACCCGGTCAGGTCGAGGTAGCCGACGCCTTGGGTCCGAGCCTTGAAGATGTAGTTCTCGGTCATCAACTCCTCGAGTTCGTGGAGCCGGCCGGGCAGGATCTTCAGCAACTCGGCGACCCGCTGCTCGCCGTCGTCAGGCAGGTCGGTGGCAATGCCACCGGGGCGGATGTAGGCGCTGTTCATCCGGAGTCCGGTGATCGCCTCGAAGACGCTCAAGATCAGGTCGCGCTCCCGGAACCCGAAGAACATCACCGTCATCGCGCCGAGTTCCATCCCGCCGGTGGCCAATGCGACCAGATGCGAGGAGATGCGGTTGAGTTCCATCATCATCACCCGGATCACCGAGGCGCGCTGCGGGACGTCGTCGGTGATACCGAGCAGCCGTTCGACACCCAGGCAGTAGGCGGTCTCGTTGAAAAACGGCGACAGGTAGTCCATCCGGGTCACGAACGTCACGCCCTGCGTCCAGGTGCGGTACTCGAGGTTCTTCTCGATGCCGGTGTGCAGATAGCCGATGCCGCAACGGGCTTCGATGACCGTCTCGCCTTCGATCTCCAGGATCAGCCGCAGCACGCCGTGCGTCGAGGGGTGCTGCGGGCCCATGTTGACCACGATGCGCTCACCGGCGAGGCCGGCGCGGGCGGCGCTGACGATCTCGTCCCAGTCCTGCCCGCCGAGGTTGATGACAGTCTCGTCGATGCTCATCAGTGGTACGACCTGCGCTCGTCGGGCGGCGGGATTTGCGCGCCGTGATACTCCACCGGCACCCCGCCGAGGGGATAGTCCTTGCGTTGCGGATGGCCCACCCAGTCGTCGGGCATCTCGATGCGAGTCAGGCCCGGGTGGCCGTCGAAGATGATGCCGAAGAAGTCGTAGGTCTCACGTTCGTGCCAGTCGCACGTCGGGTACACCGCGAACAACGACGGGATGTGCGGATCGGCGTCCGGGCAGGCGACCTCCAGTGCCAGCCGTCGGTTGTGGGTGATCGACATCAGTGGGTAGTAGGCGTGCAGTTCGCGGCCGGAATCGTCGGGGTAGTGCACACCCGATACGCCGCAACACAATTCAAACCGCAACGCCTGGTCATCGCGTAACGCCGATGCCACCGACGGAAGGTGCTCGCGGCTCACCGTGAGCGTCAGCTGGTCGGCGAATACCACGACGCGTTCCACCGCGGCCTCGAACGCCTCCGCGCCCAGTACCTCGGCCAGCCGGTCGACGACCTCGTCGAAGTAGCCGCCGTAGGGCCGGGGTGTGCTCTCCGGCAGTACCGCCTGCCGGACTAGCCGGCCGTAGCCCGAGGTGTCGCCGCTGCCGTCGATGCCGAACATGCCACGACGCACGCCGGGGGTGTCAGTGTCGCTCATCGCAGCAGGCCCTTGAGTTCGATGGTGGGCTGTACGGCGAGCGCGGCCTTCTCTGCGGCGGCTACCGCCTCGGCGCGGTTCACACCCAGGGGCATCTCGGCGATTTTGTCGTGCAGGGCCAGCAGCGCGTGCAGCAGCATCTCCGGTCGCGGCGGGCAGCCGGGCAGGTAGATATCCACCGGCACCACATGGTCGACGCCCTGCACCACCGCGTAGTTGTTGAACATTCCGCCACTGGAGGCGCAGACGCCCATGGCCAACACCCATTTCGGCTCGGCCATCTGGTCGTAGACCTGGCGCAGCACCGGCGCCATCTTCTGGCTGACCCGGCCGGCCACGATCATCAGGTCGGCCTGGCGAGGGGTGGCCGAGAACCGTTCCATTCCGAAGCGGGCGATGTCATAGCGCGGCGATGCCGTCGCCATCATCTCGATGGCGCAGCAAGCCAGGCCGAATGTGGCGGGCCACAGCGATCCCTTACGGACGTACCCGGCGACCTTCTCCAGAGTGGACAGCAGGATGCCGCCCGGCAATTGCTCCTCTAATCCCACTCGAGACCGCCTCTGCGCCACACGTAGGCGTACGCGACAAACACGGTGGCCATGAAGATGGCCATCTCGACGAGGGCGAAGACCCCGAGCTGATCGAAGCTCACCGCCCACGGGTAGAGAAAGACGATCTCGATGTCGAAGACGATGAACAACATCGCTGTTAGGTAGTACTTGATGGGGAAGCGCTGCCCTGTCGGCTGATCGGTGAGCGCCTCGATGCCGCATTCGTAGGCTGCCAGCTTGGCCCGGTTGTACCGGCGCGGGCCGATCACCAGTGCAGTCCCGACCGAGAACACCGCGAAGACGGCCGCTATGGCAGCGAGCACCAAGATCGGGGTGTAGAGACTCATGTCGGCTGCATCACTCCTCGACTCCTAACACCACCCAGCGCTCAGACTAGCGACTCGCAGCGCTGCGCTGAGGCTTTTCGGCACTTACCGCGCGGGTGTCCGCAGCAGGTTGACCACGGCATCACCTAACCGGATCGGGTCGATCGGGTGGGACACCGCCGCCTCGGCGCGCGACCAGTTCGCCAGCCAGGCGTCGTCGGCGCGGCCGGTGAGAACCAGCACCGGCGGGCAGTCGGTGATTTCGTCCTTGAGTTGTTTGGCTATCCCCATCCCGCCTACGGGGGAGGCTTCGCCGTCGAGGATGACCAGATCGAACCCGCCGGCGTCCATCAACGAAATGACCATCGGCCCGGTCGCGACGTCGGTGTAGGTCAGGTCCGGCAGTTCGGGATGGATGCGGGTGCCTAGAGCCAGTCGCACCTGCTCGCGGGTGCGGGCGTTGCTCGCATAGAGAAGGATATGCAACGGCTGCTGGCTGGACATACGGCCGATGCTAGACCGAATACTGCTGCCGATCCCGCCCTTTCGGCGCGGAGGAGAAGCTCGAGGAGATCGAGGGTGCCGATCAGCTGTCGTACCCGGGATGCGCGATCGCCAACCGATGCCGGACCAAGGCCCGCAGACACGCCATGACCTCGGTGTCACGCCCGTCGAGTTCACCGGCGCGAATGGCGGCCGCCAGCGCATCCTCGTCCGGGTAACCCACTGCGGCCAGCGCAGCTAAGGGTGCGTCTGCTCCCGAGTCGAGAAGTTCACGCTCGACGATCCGCAGTGCGTTGGCCGCCACCAGGGCATGGAAGTTGACCGCCCCGGTGGTGTTTGACCGCACCTCGCCGTCGAGGAATTCGGCGACGGCGGCGACGAGTTCGGCGGCGCTGGGCCTGCCGTGCAGTTCGCTCATCGCACGTCCTCCAGCAGATCAAGGACGTCCCACTCGGTTTCGCAGACCCGCCGGCCGATGGCGGCAAGTTCCACCGAACGGGTCTGCCCCGACAGATGGCGCTCGGCCTGGTACCGGCAGATGATGCCCCACTTCAGCGTCCCCAGAACCTGCCACCAGCGCAGCGAGGCACGGTCGATGGCTGCACCCCCGGCGAGTTCGTAGGCCGATATGAAGTCCTCAATACTGCCGAGACCTCCGGCAGATAATTCGACCGGCGCGCCGAACCGCCAGGCCCGCACGCAGAACCATGCCAGATCCTCGTACACCTCGCCGATGTGGACCGCTTCCCAATCCAGCACCGCCGCAAGTGTTGACCCTTCGACGATGAGATTGCCCATCCGAAAGTCGCCGTGCACCAACGCGCGCCGGCCCGGTTCAGGCCGGTTGGCCTCCAACCAGCGAAACGCCCACTCGAACGTGGCCGTGGTGTCGCCCAAGTCGTCGAGTCGCTGACGCCATTCGGCGATTTCGTTGCGCTCGACGAGTTCGGTGGCGTCGGTTCGGGCTCGGTGGATGGCGGCCAGTGCCTGCGCGCACTGGGTCAGCAGTCGGGGCCGTCCGGCATCGTCGAGTTGGCGGGCGATCTTGCGGACAATTGTCTCTCCGGCGATCTCGCCGCAGATGAGATACGGATTGCCCAGGGCCGCAGGTGAATTGGATGCGGTAAGGATGTCCGGCACCGGTGCTCCGGCATCAGCGGCGGCCGCCTGCACCGCGGCCTCGAGTTCCATACTCGCGAACTGCCCTTCGGCAGTAGGTGCGCACCGCAGGATCAGCGCCCTGGTCCCGGTGCCGGTGATCGCGTCGAAGGCGTAGGTAATGCGGCTGGCGCCGCCGGTGAGAACGCGGAGGTTCTCCACCGCTACCTCGTCGCCCAGTACCGGTGCAAGGACGCCTTCGATGGCCTCTCTCACCGGTGTTCTTTTTTGGGCCGACCGAACTTGAACATCCGCTGGGCGACGCGGCGCATCTGGATCTCCTCAGCGCCCTCGGTGATCCGGTACCGGCGGTGGTGGCGGTAGATGTGCTCGAACGGTTCATGCCGGCTGTAGCCGATGCCACCGTGCACCTGCATGGCGCGGTCGGCCGCTTCGCACACCAGCCGGTTGGCGCGGTAGTTGGCCATCGACACCTTGTCGGACACCTCGAGGTGGTGGTTGCGGTCGAGTTCCCAGGCGGCGTAGTACACCAGCAGGCGCACCATCTGGGCCTCGGTCTGCAACTCCACCAACGGCCACTGGATGGCCTGATTGACCGACAGTGGTTTACCGAACGTGACGCGCTGCGACGCGTATTCGACGGAGCGGTCGATGCAGTATTGCGCCGCACCCAGGCTGCTGGCGGCCTGCCGGATCCGGTTCTCGTGCAGGAAGGTCTGGGCCACCTCCAGTCCCCGGCCGACCTCGCCGAGCACGGCGTCGGCGGGTATCCGCACATCGCGCAGTTCCACCTCGCCGTGGTCGCTGGGCATGTTGAACGTCCACCAGTAGAACGGCACCTCAAAACCCTTGGTGTCGCAGGGCACTAGGAACGCGGTGATGCCCAGCGCCTGACCCGGATCACCGGAGGTGCGGGCGAACACCAGGTCGTGGGTGGCCCGGTGCACGCCGGTGTTCCACCGTTTGGAGCCGTTGATCACCCAGTCATCGCCGTCGCGGACGGCGGTGGTCTCGAGCCAGGTGGCGTCGCTGCCGTGATCGGGTTCGGTCAGCCCGAAGGCCATGGACCGCTTGCCGGTGAACATGGCCTCGATCCACTCGGATTTTTGCGCCTCAGTGCCGAACCGGTCCATCATGATGACCTGCGGGAAGTTTCCGATGATGGACGATTCGTCCTGCAGGTCGTTGTGCAGGCCGAGTCCCTTGTGCGCCAGGTGTTCCCGGATCACCGCCATGTCCAGGTTGGTGCCGTCCCGGCCGCCGAACTTCGATGGCAGGCCGTAGCGCAGCCAGCCTGCAGCGTCTGCGCGTCGGCGCATCTCGTCGAGCAGGTCCTCCCAGTCGCGGTTCGGCACGCCGCCGTTCTCGAGATCAGTGCGGGCGAATTCGCGGCGCCGGTCGAAGTACTGCATGTGTTCGCGTTCCAGCGGCCTGATCTCGGCCTCGATGAACGCGTCCATTTCGGCCAGCAGTGCCGGAAGGTGTTCGGGCACAGAAAAATCGGTCATAGTGAAATCTTCCTATTCTGTCGATTGGCCGTAGAGGGTCTTCTGCCAGATCGTTGACAGCGTGCGGACGGCCGCAGCGTCCGACAGGCCCTCGGACACACTCACACTGGTGAAACGCTCGAATAGCAGGGCGATCGCCAGCGCGATGTGATCGGCGTCCAGGTCGGCGGCGTATCCCTGCTGTTTGGCTCGGCGCACCGAGGCGCCGACGATGTCTGTTCCGAATTTGCGGAACCGTCTCTGCAGCAGGGCGAACCGTGCCTGTCCCGCGGCGAGTTGGTCAACGGCGACCATGATGCCGACGTTGGGTTTGAACAGGTCCCAATAGAGGCCCACTGCGGAGACGAAGAAGTCGCTGTCGTCGGGAATCTTCGGCAGGTCGACGACCTCTCGAAGGAAGGACTCCGCCAGCACGGCCAGCAGATCCTCCTTGTCATCGAAATACCGATAGAACGACGCGGGTGACCTGTCGGCTGCCGCGGTGATATCGGCCAGGGTGGTGCCGTGAAAACCACGTTCGGCGAACAGCTTTCGCGCGGCGTCTTCCAGTGACTGGCGGGTCTGACGGCCCTTGGTGGTCAGCGGCCGGGCGATATCTACGGCGGTCACGTCAGCCCCGCATCCGATCGCCGGCGCGCAGCAGTGCGCTGGGCAGGTCGTGGCCGACCGCGGCGCGGGCGACCCGGGCCGCCTCGATCGCGGCATCAAGGTCGATGTCGACGCCCACTCCGCTGTCGCGCAGCAGATAGACCAGATCCTCGGTGGCGATGTTGCCGCTCGCTCCCGGTGCGAACGGGCAGCCGCCGAGGCCGCCGATCGAGGAGTCCAGCCGGGTAACGCCGGCGCTGACCGCGGCCCAGGCGCTGGCCAGTCCGGTGCCGCGGGTGTTGTGGAAATGTGCGCCCAGCGGCCGGTCGCCGATGCGGGGCCGGACCTGTGCGACCAGGGACGTGACCCGGCCCGGTGTCGCGGTGCCGATGGTGTCGGCGATCGCCAATCGATCGGCCCCGAATTTGCAGGCAGCGTCAACGATGTCGAGCACTCGCTGTGGCGGCGTCGGACCGTCGAACGGGCAGTCCCAGGACGTGGAAATGATGACCTCGACGCTGGCCCCGGCGTCGTGGGCGATGGCGACGATGTCTGCGATCTGGGCGGCGGCCTCGGCGCTGCTGCGGCCGACGTTGGCGCGGCTGTGGCCGTCGGCGGCCGACACCACGTATTCCAGGGATCGCAATCCCGCCGCGATGGCCCGGTGTGCGCCGTTCGGGCTGGCGACCAGCGCGGAGAATTCGATATCGGGGTAGTCGCCCAAAGCGGCCGCCAGTTCGGGTGCATCGGCCAGTGCGGGCACCTTCGACGGTGAGACGAATGCGGTTGCCTCGACCTCGCGCACGCCGGTGGCGGCGATGGCGGCGAGCATGTCGAGCTTGGCCGACAGCGGGATCGGGGATTCGATCTGCAGTCCGTCGCGCAGGGCGACCTCGCGGATCGTGACGTGCGCGGGTGTACTCACAGCACTCCTTGCTCGGTCAGCCGGGCCAGTTCCTCGGCACCTAGGCCCAACAGTTGGCCGTACACCTCGGCGTTGTGTTGGCCGGGATGGGCCGAGCCGGCGGAGCGCACCCCGCCCGGGGTGGCCGACAGCACCGGAATCACGCCGGGCCCCAGCACATTCCGTTCGATGCGCTCGTCGTAATGCTCCACCAGCATGCCGCGGGCGAGCAGTTGCGGGTCCCGCACCACCTCGGCAACGGTGTTGATCGGTCCGGCGACCACGCCCGCGGCGCTGAGGGTGTCGATGATGTCGCCGGGCTCGCGCTGCGCGGCCCACTCGCTGATGATCGCGTCGATCTCGTCCTGGTTTCGGCCGCGTGCGAGGTGGTCGACGAAACGTTCGTCGGTCGCCAGTTCGGGCTGGTCCATCGCCGCGCACAGCCGTCGGAAAACGGTGTCCTGATTGGCCGCGATCACCACCCAACTGCCGTCGGCGGTGCGGTAGATGTTCGACGGCGCGAGACCCTCCAGCCTGGTGCCCGACGGTCCCCGAACGACGCCACCCACGTCGTAGTCGGGGATGGTGGACTCCTGTACGGCGAGGCAGGCCTCGATCAGCGCGACATCGACGACCTGACCCTCCCCGGTGACAGTGCGGCGGTACAACGCGGCGAGTGCGCCCTGGGTGGCGAACATGCCGGCCAGGGAGTCGCCGAGGGAGAGCGCCATCCGCGGCGGTGGCCCGCCCGGGAAGCCGTTCATGTGCCGCAGTCCGCTGGCCGCTTCTGCTACCGACGCGTAGCCCGCCTTGCCGGCGTCCGGACCGGTCTGGCCGTAGCCCGACACGCGCACCAGGATGATGCCTGGATTGCGTTGGCGCAGAACGTCGTAGCCCAGGTTCCACTTCTCCAGGGTGCCGGGACGGAAGTTCTCCACGATGATGTCGGAATGCTCGACGAGGTCCAGGAACAGGTCACGGCCACGGGCCTCGCGCAGGTTGAGCGTGACCGCCTTCTTGTTACGGGCGTGCACGGTCCAGAAGACGTGATGCCCGTCGAGTTCAGCCTGACCCCAGATGCGCATCGGATCGGGTGTGTCGGGCGGCTCGATCTTGACGACCTCGGCACCCATGTCGCCGAGCAGGCGGGCCCCGAATGGCCCGGAGATCAGGGTGCCGACCTCAAGCACCCGAATGCCATCCAGAGCGCCGGTCACAGGACGGCCCCGGAAAAGTTATGCCGCTCAAGCCAGTCGGTGACCACCCCGACCGCCTGCTTCAGGGGTTCGCGCTGATCGGGTCCGGAGTAGTAGTGGTTGGCTTTCGTGATTTCGTGCATCTCCTTGTCCTGATGCCCGATTGCCTCGAACAGCCGTCGGGTGTGGCTCGGTGTGCAGGCGTCGTCGGCGCGGTTGCCGATCACCAGGGTGGGCACGGTGACATCGCGCCCGCAGGCCACCCCGTCACCGCGGGCATCGTCGTAGCTCCACTGCGAGAGCCAGCTGCGCAGCGAGCAGAACCGGGCCAGGCCGATGGGTGAATTGTTGACGACCCGCGGATCACCCAGATAGCAGGTGCCGGGTTCGCGATCGTTGGGGTCGACGCCTGCGTCCAGCCAGCGCGGATCGGCCATGGTGCCGTGTACGACGAAGCAGAACTCCTCGTCTACACGGCCCTGGGCCTGCAATTCGGCCAGTTTCTCCTTGACCCACTTGGTGATTCGTCGGTTGCGGTCGATCTGCGCCTGCCGGTAGCGCTCGAGGAACTCCGGCGTGTACGGCGGCTGATTGGGGTTGTCTGGGTTGTAGAGGTCGAGTTCTGGGTCGCGCTCGCTCGGGTCGGATTCGTCGAGGATGGAGGCGTCCAGCCATTCGGTGAGGGTGCCGTGTCGGCTGATGTGCGCAGCCAGCAGCATGATTGCGTCGGCGGGGATCAAGCCGAGGGCCCGAGCCTGCTGCTGGTAGTACAAAGACAGCGATCCGCCGCCACTCCAGCCGGCCAGCACGACCTTGGAGTAGCCCAGGCGGTTCTTGGCGTCGTCGATGACCTTGCCGAGATCCTCGACGACCTTCTCCATCAGCAGGTTGGAGTCGGTGCCGCGGTATCGGCTGCCGGCGTAGATGACGTGGTGCCCGGCCCGGGCCAGGGCGTTGACCATCGGCAGGTAAGCGCCGCCGCCTATCGGGTGCATGAACACCAGCACGGAATCTGACGGCGTTTCCGGCTGCAGCAGATAGGACTCCAGCACCACCAGCTCGGCCAGCCCGCCATAGACGTCGCGAACGCCCGAATCGTTCTGGTAGGCAACCAGATACGGAATCCGTTTGTAGTCGTGCCGACTCACGAGTGCTGCGCGAGATCGTGAGCAAGCACCTCGGGCGACGGCGTCAGCCGCTTCCGGGTGTCGACGGCGATCACCTTCCAGTCCACCCGCGAGTAGTCGTCGAACTTGCGCCGGGCGCGTTCGCGGGCAATCTCCGGTGCGCCGTGGTGCACGCCCTGGGGGGCGTGGCTGATCAACCCCGGCGGCATCGGGATGCCGTAGAGCGAGCCACCGTGGAAGAACGCGATCTCGTCGAAGTCGACGTTGCGGTGATACCAGGGAGTGCGTTCTGTTCCCGGCACCCCCTCGGCCGGCTTGGGCAGGAAGTTGCAGACGTACACCCCGGTCGCCTGCATGAACAGATGCACCATCGGTGGCAGATGCACGCTGTCCGACGTCACGACGTTGTAGTCCTCGATGTTGAAGGTGAAGGGGAAGTTGTCGCCCTGCCAGCCGTCGACGTCGAGCGGATTGTGTTCGTAAAAGAGCGAAGTCGTCCCGACGCCATCGATGGGCCGGTGCATCAGGCGCACCTCGTACTCGGTGCGGTCGTCATTCTCGATGGCGGCGGGCTCGGGAACGATGGCTAGCGACGGGTCGAACGGCCAGTGCCTACCCATGGGTCCGGGTGGGGGAGCGCGGAACTCCTCGGTGGCCTCGATCATCAGCCAGGTGCTCTCGCTTCGCTCC
>CAMCWJ010000058.1 GCA_945882475.1 Bifidobacterium breve | reverse complement strand
TTCGGCGACACCGCGCACTACTCACGCCGCCTAGGCCGCCTCGCGCTGACCGTCGAGGATCCGTGGGATCTAATGATCGGCGCCGTCGGATACCCGTGAGTACCTTCGCGACATGAACCACAGCGCCAGTAGCGCGACCGCGACGTAGGCGAGCGGCAGCACCGTCCAGATCCATGGCAGCGTGAACGTCTCTCGCCAGGGTTCGACAACCAGGTGACCGAATCGGGCCGCGACTGCCATCAGTCCGAAGATCAAAAAGCAGTACGCGACGAACCAGATTCGAAGCGGCCCGGCTCTGGTGGGCATCCCCCGGGGATCGATGACGCTGAAATAGACGCTCCAGGTGGCGAATGTGACGAGGAAGGCCGCGACCAGTGCCGGTGGATTCGGAATGTGGGTGAACCCATCGAGACGAATCATGACCTCGACGAATGACTCTCCCAGAACGATGACGATGAGAGCGCCCAGTCGCTCAGAGAAATGCTCCACGTCAACCAGCCGTTTCCGGACCACACGCCCGAGCAGCGTCACGAATACCGGGACGCAGCCGATCAATGCGCCCACGGCGAAGATGGTTCCTTCGATCCGGGCTCCGGATTCCGCAAATGGCGCTCCTGCAAGAAAAATCAGACCCCCAACCCCCATGGACCACGTCACCAGCCGTGCTTCGCTGCGGTGCCGGGAGCGACCAGCTAGGGCATACATCAGGGCGATCGAAAGGAATGCAACACCGAGAGCCGCGAATCCGGTTGTATCGGAGAGGCTTTCGGATTTCCTCCCGATCGCGAGGAGTGCAATGGAGATGCTGAACATCTGGATGAGAATCAGCGTCCGTCTCGGCCAGGCTTCGGTGCGGTACAGGTTGGCGTGCAGTGCCGTCAGCATCCAGAGGACGAGCATCACGGCGAGGGTGACGCCAAGCCAATTTCCCAGTGCGACGGTGGGATGTTCCTCAATCAGGCGAGACCCATTCACCAGAGCCGCGACCATAACCAGGTCGTAGAAAAGCTCAAACCACACGAAGCGCTGATTCGCCACGCCGTCGGCGCCTAGCTTCCCGTCCAGTTCGGCGGCCGCTTCTCGGCGAAGGCGACCGCACCTTCCTTGGCGTCCTTGGAGGAGAACACCGGCATGATGATCTTGGCCTGTTCGCGCCACTGATCCTCCGGACTCCAGTTGCGCGACTCCACGATCACCCGCTTGGTCGCGGCGACAGCCAGCGGACCGTTGACGGTGATCCGCTCGGCCAGTTCTATTGCGGCTTCCAGCGCGTGTCCGGGCTCAGCGAGCACGTTGACCAGACCCAGCTCGTGTGCCCGCTCGGCGGGCAGCGGATCACCGGTCAGGGCGAGTTCCATGGCGATCTGGTACGGGATGCGGGCCGGTAGGCGCAGCAGACCGCCGCCGGCGGCAACCAGGCCGCGCTTGACCTCCGGGATGCCGAACGCGGAATTGCGGGCGGCGACGATCAGGTCGGTCGCCAGTGCCAACTCCGTACCGCCGGCCAACGCGTAGCCCTCGACGGCGGCGATCACCGGCTTGACGGCCGGTCGCTCGGTGAAGCCCAGGCCGCGGCCCTTGACCGCGACGTTCTCGCCGCGGGCGAAGGCCTTCAGGTCCATCCCGGCGCAGAACGATCCACCGGCCCCGGTCACGATCCCCACCGACAAACCCGGGTCGTCGTCAAGTTTGTCCGTCGCGTCAGCAAGGCCCTGACTGACCGCCGCGTTGACCGCGTTCTTGGCCTCGGGCCGGTTGATGGTGATGATCAGGATCCGGCCGCGCTGCTCGGTCAGGACTGCTTCTGTGCTGGCTTCTTCGCTCACCCGGCGATCGTAGCGGCCGCACCGACGGCGACGGCAGGGGTCCATAATGGCGGTCATGCCCAATGAGGACATCCACCCCGAGCTACGCCGGGCCGCGCGTTTCATCCCGCGGTTCACGGTCCAACCCTGGGCGTTGCCGCTGGTGCGCAAACTCACCGACCTACGCAAACCCTCAAACGTCGGCGTCGAGGTACTGACGCTGCCCTCGGGGGCCGGTGTCCGGTTGCATCGCCCGACCAACGCCGCGGGCGCGACGCCGGCCCTGCTGTGGATCCACGGCGGGGGCTACCTGTTCGGGACCGCCGCCCAGGACGACGACGTGTGCCGCCAATACGTCCAGCGTCTCGGCATCACGGTCGCGGCGGTGGACTACCGACTGGCCCCGGAGCATCCGTATCCGATCCCGGTCGAGGACTGCTACAGCGTGCTGACCTGGCTGGCTCGGCTGCCCGGCATCGACCCCGACCGCATCGCGATCGGTGGGGCCAGCGCCGGCGGCGGGTTGACTGCGGCGCTTGCACTACTGGCCCGCGACCGCGCCGAGGTGACCCCGGTGCTGCAGGTCCTCTCCTACCCGATGCTCGATGACCGGACCGTCGATCCATCCCTGGACGACACCGGCTTCCGGTTGTGGAACCCCGGGAGCAACCGGATCGGCTGGCAGTCCTACCTCGGCGGTGCCGACCCTGACGTCGCCGTCCCGGCCCGCCGGGAGGATCTCGCCGGTCTGCCGCCCGCCTGGCTCGGGGTGGGAACACTCGACCTCTTCCACGACGAGGATCTCGCCTACGCCGAGCGCCTCGATGCCGCCGGCGTTCCGTGCGAGGTGCACGTCGCGAAAGGGGCATTCCACGGGTTCGACCGGATCGCGGCGAAATCGTCTGTCGCCCGGGCCTATTTCGAGAGCCAGGTCGGCAGCCTGCGACGCGCACTGTCCCTGGCGGGGTAGAGCCGCGATGTCAGCCATGTTCACCGAACAACAGAGCGATCTTCGCGGCGTGGTCGCCGATCTGATGGCCAAGCGCTCCCCCGAGGACCAGGTGCGCCGGCTGATGGCCGACGACACCGGCTACGACCCCGGCGTGTGGGCCGAGTTGGCGGCGATGGGACTGCTCGGCCTGACCATCCCCGAGGAGTTCGGTGGCGCCGGTGCCGGAGCCGCCGAACTGGCGGTGGTATCCGAACAGATGGGCCGGGCACTGCTGTGCGCGCCGTACCTGTCGGCAGCGGTGCTGACCCCGTATCTGCTTCTGGCACTCGGCGATCCGGCCGAGAACGCCGAGGCACTGCCACAGATCGCAGCGGGTGAGTTACTCGCGACGGTGGCCTTCGCCGAGGCGGGTTCGGCGCGGCCACCGGCGCAGCCCGTGACCACTGCTGAGTCTGACGGCCACGGCTGGCTGCTGACCGGCGAGAAGACCTTCGTGCTCGATGCCGGCACCGCCGAACGGTTCTATGTCTATGCCCAAAGCCCCTCCGGCACAGCCGTTTTCGCTGTCGACGCCGCCTCGCCAGGGGTGTCGGCGGTGCCGCTGACAACGGTGGACCAGACCCGCAGACAGGGCCGGCTGACGTTGTCAGACGCACGAGGGCGTTTGATCGGCGGCAGCGGCGCGGGGCACGGAGCGCTGGAAGCGGCCCTTGACCGGGCGGCGGTGGCGTTGATAGCCGAACAGGCCGGCGGCGCGATGCACGCCATGCAGATGGCGGTCGATTACGCCCGGGTGCGCCACCAGTTCGGCCGCGCCATCGGCAGCTTCCAGGCGATCAAACACCTGTGTGTCGACATGCTGCTGGAGGCGGAGTCGGCGATCTCGGCCGCGCGTCATGTCGCCGCAGCGTTCGACGCCGACGAACCGGATCGGACCGTCGATCTGGCTCTGGCGCAGGCCTACTGCTCGGATGCGTTCGTGTTCGTCGCGGCGACCAATATCCAGGCCCACGGCGGAATCGGCTTCACCTGGGAACACCCGGCTCACCTGTATCTGCGCCGAGCCCGCACCGACGCCCAGATCTTCGGCGACTCGAACTGGCACCGGGAACGCTACGTCCGGTTGAAGGAGGAATTCTGATGACAGATGTGACCGAGGACGACGTCCGCGCTGAGGTACGCCAGTGGCTCGCGCAGAACTGGGAACCCGGTACCGACCGCGCCCGGTGGGCTCAACGGGTCTTCGACGCCGGTTGGTCGGCGCCGAGTTGGGAGCCGGCGTGGGGTGGTCGCGGACTGAGTAGTGCGCAATCACGCATCGTGGCGGCGGAATTCGCCGCCGTCGGCGCGTATGGCACCGGAGCGGACCGCGCCGACATGCTGTCCTGCACGATCCATGATCTGGGCTCCGAGGAACAGAAGCTGCGGTTGATCCCGCCGTCGGTGCGCGGGGAGACCAGGTGGTGCCTGCTTTACAGCGAACCCGGTGCCGGGTCGGATCTGGCCGGGCTGCGCACCAGGGCCGACCGTGACGGCGACGACTGGATCATCAACGGTCAGAAGGTGTGGACGTCGTTCGCCAAGACCGCCGACTATGGCCTGCTGGTGGCCCGCACCGACTGGGATGTGCCCAAACACAGAGGCATCAGCTTCTTCATCTTCCCGATGCGCCAGGCCGGGGTCGAGATCCGCCCGATTCACCAGATCACCGGGGAGTCGGAGTTCAACGAGGTGTTCATCACCGACGCCCGCGTGCCGCACGCCAACCTGGTGGGTGAACCCGGCGGCGGCTGGGCGGTGCTGCAACTGGCACTGGTCCACGAGCGCCGGCTGATGGGTGATCTGGCGCGCACGTCCCGGAGGAGCCGGGACCTCAAGCCGGATGCCGACAGCCTGATCGGGATGGCGCGGGCGGCCGGAGTGCTGGCCGACTCGCACATCCGCCAGGACATCGCCCGGGCCGAGTCCTATGCGACGGTCAATCGCTGGAACACCCAGCGCGCCAAGGCCACCACCGACCGCACTGAGGCAGCGACCCTGATGGCGGTGGGCAAGATCGCGATGTCACGAATACTGCATGAGACCGCCCGGGTGCAAACCGAGATTGTGGGGCCGGAGTCGATGCTGACCGGCCCGGACAACCCGGTCGGTGACGCGGTGACCTTCCGGACGCTCAATGCCTACTTCACCTCGATCGGTGGCGGCACCGATCAGATCCAACGCAACATCGTCGGCGAGCGGGTGCTGGGGCTTCCGAAGGAACCGGAGCCTTTCCGCGACAGCGCCTTCCGGGATCTTCCGCACTAAAAGCTAGAAGTGCAATGCCCGCCAGTGCCAGTCCAGCACCGGACGGTCCGCACCATCGCCGACCGCGTAGACGAGTGAGCGCAGGTTCAGCACGCCGCCGCGGTCTCCGGGCAGGGCATCGGCGGCTTCGACGTGCAGATCGCTGTAGAGGGTGTCGCCCTCATACACCGGGCCGCTGTGATCGCAGGACTGCCAGCCCAGCACGGTGACCAGGTTGGGCAGCAGGCGGCTGGCCTGGGCAAGGGCAAGGCCGATGGTGTGCCCGCCGTACACCAGCCGCTGTCCGCCGACCCGTGAATCATGATGTGTAGCAGCGATATTGAGCGTCATTCTGGCGAGTTCCGGCGCAGAGCTGACGACGTCACCGGTGCTGCGCAGTACCGAACCGGCGATATCGGCGTCGAAGTGCGGCCCGGGCACCCGGCGACGGAAGGCGTCGGCGTCCCACTGCGTGGTGGGATCGGTAACCGGCGCGGGACCGATGCCGATCTGCGAGAGGTCGTCGCTGTGGCCAGTGTCGGCGGCAGCGGTACTACACGGCAACATGGCGCAGCGGTAGAAATCCAGCACCAGATGGCCGGCCTGGTCGACGGTCGTCATCCGCAGCGCGGCCAGACCGGTCGGGGCACGCCCCGGTTTGGCGCTGTTCTGCTTCAGGCCCACCACCTCGGTGCGGGTGGACAGGGTGTCGCCGATCACCGGGAACCGATGGAAGCTCAGCCCGCGGTAGAACAGGTTGGCCTTGACCCGCTGTGTTACCACCGTGGACTGACCGACTGCGATATCGCACACCAACCCCGGGTGGGCCAGTTGCCCGGGTTTGCCAAGGACGGCGCGGGATAACTCCGCGTCGAGTGCGAGCCGGAGACGGTCGCCGGTGATCGCCTGATGGGCGACCGCGATGCCGGCGGTGATCGTCATCGACGGTGCTGAGTCGAAGATCTGCCCGACGCTCAGATCATCGAAATGGGGGCCGCCCGGATCAGCGGCGATGTGGCCGTTCACCGTCACACCTCATGCCGGCGCGGAGTACTTCTCGATCAGGCTCTGCTTGTAGAGCTTGCCGGTGTCAGTGCGCGGGAGTTGTTCCTCGAAGGAAATCGACCGCGGACACTTGTAATGCGCCAGCCGCTCCCGCAACCAGGTCAGCAGTTCATCACCGAATTCCGCACTGGCCGAACCGGGTTCGACCAACTGCACGACACCCTTGACCGACTGGCCCATCTCCTCGTCGGGAATGCCGAACACCGCGGCGTCCATCACCCGGGGATGGGTGACCAGCAGACTCTCGGCCTCCTGCGGGTAGATGTTGACTCCGCCCGAGATGATCATGTGGTGGCGGCGGTCGGTGAGGTAGAGGTAACCCTCCTCGTCGAGGTAGCCGATATCACCGACGGTCGTCCAGCCCCGCTTGTCTCGTGAGGCTGCGGTCTTCTCGGTGTCGTTGAGGTATTCGAAGGTGTTTCCGCCCTCGAAGTAGATCTCGCCGGGCTCACCGGCGGGCAGTTCGTTGCCGTCCTCGTCGAGGATGTGCACGGCTCCGCCCATTGGCCGGCCGACCGAACCGGGGTGCGCCAGCCATTCCTCGGCACTGATGAGGGTTGAGCCGTGCGCCTCTGAGGACGCGTAGTACTCGTCGACGATCGGGCCCCACCAATCGATCATCTGCTGCTTGATCTGAACCGGGCACGGTGCGGCCGCGTGCATCACGCGTTCCAGGCTGGATACGTCATACGAATTGCGCACCGCCTCAGGCAGTTTCAGCATTCTGGTGAACATCACCGGAACGAACTGGCCGTGGGTGACGCGGTGGCGGGCGATCGCATCGAGCGTGCCCTCGGCGTCGAACTTCTCCATCACCACCACCGGGATGCCGGCGGCCTGCATCGTCAGCGACCAGACTGACGGCGCGGTGTGATAAAGCGGGGCAGGGCTGAGATAGACCCCGTCGGGCTTGGCCCAGAAACTCACCAGTGCGGTCATCAGGCCGGGCGCCTCCGACGGCGGCAGATGCGGCAGCGCACGTTTGATTCCCTTCGGCCGGCCGGTGGTACCCGAGGAGTACTGCAGCAGGTCGCCCTCGATTTCGTCGTCGATGGGCGTATCCGGTTGGTCAGCAACACATTCCGGGTAACGCTGCCAGCCGTCCAGATCATCGTCGGCAATCAACAGCAGCCCAGGCAGTTTGGGGAGGTGTTCGCCCAGCTTCTCCAGGACACCCCGCGTGCCCGCCGAACCGATGATGGCCCTGGCCGCAGAGTTGTCGATGATGTAGGCGGCCTCAGCCGCGGTCAGGTGGGTGTTGATGGGCACGTAGTAGAGGCCCGCGCGCCGTGCCGCCCACATCGCCATGTGGAAGTGCTCGTTGTTCTCCATCAGGATCGCGACGGGATCGCCCTCGCGCAGACCGGCCTGACGGAACAGGTGCGCCAACCGATTCGCCCGCGCCTCGAGTTCGCCAAAAGTGACGACGGTACCGCTGGGATAGAGGATGACGGCGGGTTTTTCGGGCGTGGCCTGCGCATGCTCGCGGATCTGCATGCGTGGACTCTACGACAGCGGCGCAGCTTCCATGCTGAACTTATTGGACGCCCGTAAACCGGCGCATGTGGACATATCCTTTGGGCGCCGCAACCACGACGAGGAGGCCCAGTGCCGAGGCTCTTGCAGGAGTCGCCCTTGTGGCTGCTCATACCGGCATGGTTTGTCTTCTTCGCGGCGCTCAGTGTGGCGGCGCGATACGCCGTACGGCGCGTCCGGTCGGAGGAACGCCGAACCGAACTTGCCGACTACGCCGGCAAGGTACTGAGCCCGATCGGCGCGACTTTCGCCTTCCTCATCGGATTCGCCGCAACAATGACCTGGTCCGCGATCAGCGCGGGCCAGGAGGCCGTCGACGCCCAGTCGACCTCGGCCCAGCAACTCGCCTGGGCCACCAAGTCGATCTCCGACAAGGCCGGGGCAGCGGAGGTGGTCGGAAACCTTGAGCGGTACCTATCGGTCGCCGTCGAACAGGACCCACAGTTCCTAGCGACCGGCGACACCACGGCTCTGCCCTCCGCTCGCGCTCTGGACACCCTCCAGCACAGCGTGCACAACGTCGCCTACGGCAATGGCGCGAGCATTCCCGAGGCAGCCGCGATGACCTCTGCGGCCGCCGCACTGACCGCGGCCCAGGCCAAAGTCTCGGCGGTCGCGCAGCGTTCCCTGCCCTCCCTGATGGTCTGGCTGCTGGTCGCCGCGGGCGCTCTACTGGCCGCCACAATGGGGACGGCGGCCGCCGAGATGACCCGCCCTATCCTTATGTACGGATGGGCCTTGGTGGCGGCCATCGCCGTCGTTCTCATCGTCACACTCGACGTGCCGTTCCGCGGCTCGATCAAGGTGAACATGGAACCCCTGGCTGAGGTGTCCAGTTCGCTGGCCGGCAAACCCTTCAACAAATAGGCAGCCAGCCGGCGCTTGCGCTACCCCGCACTTCGCCTTCGTCACCAAACGTTTTGAGCATCTCGGCTCGCACCGTCGACGGACACCTGTACCGAGCGTTCCGCAAGCTGGGCGTCACCACCCGCGGCGGGCTCAGCAAGGCTCTGCGTAACGCTCCCGAATCCGACTAGTCGGCGTTGGCCAACCGCTGTTTGAGCGACTCGAACTCATCTCGGATGCCGGTGGGCAGCTTCTCACCGATGAAGGCGAACCACTCCTCGATCTGCGGCAGTTCGGCGCGCCACTCATCGGCATTGACCCGCAGTGCTTCGGTGACGTCGGCCTCGTCGACTTCCAGGCCACTGAGATCCATCGCATCAACGGCGGGCACGTAACCGATCGGGGTCGACACCCCGTCGGCCTTGCCCTCGACCCGTTCGACGATCCACTTGAGCACGCGACTGTTCTCGCCGAAGCCCGGCCACAGGAAGCGGCCGTCGCCGCCGCGGCGGAACCAGTTGACGAAGAAGATCTTCGGCAGCTTCGACTCATCGGAGTTCTTACCGAGGTCCATCCAGTGCTGGCAGTAGTCGCCGACGTTGTAGCCGAGGAACGGCAGCATGGCCATCGGGTCGCGGCGGATGGTGCCGACCGCGCCCTCGGCGGCGGCGGTCTGCTCACTGCCGAGCGTGGCGCCGATGAAGACTCCGTGCTGCCAGTCGCGGGCCTCGGTGACCAACGGCACGGTGGTCTTGCGCCTGCCGCCGAACAGGATCGCCGAGATCGGCACACCCTGCGGGTCGTCCCATTCCGGTGCCAGCGTGGGGCACTGCGACATCGGCGTGCAGTACCGCGAATTGGGATGCGCCGCAGCTGTTCCGGACTCCGGTGTCCAGTCGCCGCCCTTCCAGTCCACGAGATGCTGTGGGTCGCCTTCAAGGCCTTCCCACCACACGCCGCCGTCATCGGTGAGCGCGACGTTGGTGAAGACGGTGTTGCCGCCGGCGATGGTCTTCATCGCGTTAGGGTTGGAACTCCAGTTGGTTCCGGGCGCAACCCCGAAGAAGCCGAACTCCGGGTTGACCGCATAGAGCCGGCCGTCCCTACCGAACCGCATCCAGGCGATGTCGTCATCGAGGGTCTCGGCACGCCAGCCGGGGATGGTCGGCTGAATCATCGCCAGGTTGGTCTTGCCGCACGCCGACGGGAACGCCGCGACAACGTAGTAGGCCTTGTTCTCCGGGGAGATGAGCTTGAGGATCAGCATGTGCTCGGCGAGCCAGCCCTCGTCGTGGGCCATCGCCGAGGCGATCCGCAGCGAGTAGCACTTCTTGCCCAGCAGAGCGTTTCCGCCATAGCCGGAGCCGTAGCTCCAGATCTCCCGGGTCTCAGGGAAGTGGCTGATGTATTTGGTCTCGTTGCACGGCCAGGGCACGTCGGCCTCGCCGGACTCCAGCGGAGCGCCGAGGGAATGCAGCGCCTTGACGAAGAACCCGTCATCACCGAGTTTGGCGAGCGCGGCCTTGCCCATCCGGGTCATGGTGCGCATGGACACGACGACGTACTCCGAATCGGTGATCTCCACACCGAGTTTGGGATCGTCGGCACCGAGGGGGCCCATGCAGAACGGCACCACGTACATGGTGCGTCCGCGCATACAACCCCGGTACAGCTCGGTCATGGTGGCGCGCATCTCGGCGGGTGCCATCCAGTTGTTGGTCGGGCCGGCGTCGATCTCGCGCTCCGAGCAGATGAACGTCCGCGACTCGACCCGCGCGACGTCCGACGGAGCTGATCGGGCGAGATACGAGGTGGGGTCCTCGGCGAGCGGGGTGAAGGTGCCGGCGGCCACCAGGTGGTCGCACAACCGCTGGTACTCCTCGACGGAGCCGTCAGCGAACACCACGCGGTCTGGCTGGGTGAGGGCGGCGACGTCCTGAACCCAGGCGAGCAGAACGGCGTGCTTGGTGGGCGCGCTGTCCAGTCCGGGGATAGTCGCTGAGGTCATCGTTAACTCCCGCTTAGGTCGCTGTGGTCGGGCCCTTCCCGCTGGCCTGCCGACGGTCTACGAAGATTAACGTGGGGCCCAACCCCGCCGGTAATCCCCGCCGGTAATTGCAGTATTGCCGAATCAGTCACACACCCGGCCGTAAACCGACGCACCCGCCCCGGATAGTTCCGTGCGGACCGCGTCCAACTCCGATACCAGCACCGACAGCCGGGCCGTCGCGGGTGGCGTCGGCGATGTCGCGGTCCGGTTCGGGCCCCCGCCGGTGTCCACGGCCGCAACCGCGGCCACCACCTGCTCCTGTGTGGCGGCGCGCAGTGCGGCGGTCACCTCCACGATCCAGCGGTCCAGGGTGGCGCGCTCGGCGAGCAGACGACGGGTGCGCACCACCCAGAGTCCGAGCAGCATCCCGGCCGGCGCGGCCCCGGCGGTGGCGGCCTGCGCACTCCAGTTCAGCTGGTCGGCGGACACCCGGCCGAGGGCTAGGGCCGCGCCGAGGCCGAACCCGGCGCCGAGCAGTGCGGTGAGCCGGTTCTCCTCCGGCCCCAGGGCGGGCGGCGGCGTGCCGGTCTCGACCGGCGGTAGCCGATGCTCGGGTGCGTCGTCACCGCAGACGTCGGCCAACTGCTGGGTGAGCGCCCAGTCGAGGTCGGCGGCGACCTCGGCAACCCGGCGGCCGACGTGTCCCGGGAAGTCGCTCAGGCGGGTTTCGTGCGCCAGCCGCGCACGCAGTTCGGTACGCAACCCGGCGCACATCGCACGGGACTGGCCGAGTAGTTCCAGCCGGACCCGCGCCAACACGCCGCGCCGGGCGGCCGCGCGCTCCGCGGCTCTTCGTCTGCGCACCAGGGCCGCCCGCTCTGCACCCGCGATCAGCCCAACGAGTTCAGATTCCCTGCGGCGCAATCGATTCCGGGCCGTCAGATCGCTCTGCGCCAGCCCGGCACGCAACGCGCCG
>CAMCWJ010000057.1 GCA_945882475.1 Bifidobacterium breve | reverse complement strand
GGGGGTCGGCTTCGTGCGGCACAGCGTCTAAGGAGTTGCAGGCAATGCAAACGATCTCTAAATGGGTCACGTCAGCGGCAATCGCCGCGCTTGTTACGGGTGCGCTAGCGTCGGCCGGCCCGGCCGCTGCCGATCCGCCATCCGGAACTGCTGCGGATTCAGTCGTCCGGCACCTCGAGGACGAGGGCTACACCGTCGCTTTCAACATGCCCTCGACAATGGATCTGTCGCGCTGCACCGTCAGTGGGATCAGTGGTCTCACGGTGATGATGATGCCCGACGGATCGCTGGGCATGATGATGGCGCCGGACAGCCAGAACACCACCGTCTACGTCACACTCAACTGTCCGAGCAGCAACAACTGATCCTGAGCGGCGATCCAGCCGCTGAGCGATCTGATTCGGGCTCCTGACTGCAGACAGCAACGCGGAGGGGTGATCGACGTGCTGCACCTGGTGTTCACCGGACCGGGCGCGCTTGAGTGGCAGCAGGCACCCGACCCCGAGGCGGGGTTCGGCCAGGCACTGGTGCGCCCCCTCGCTGTTTCCCGCTGCGACCTCGACACCGCGATGGCGGCCTTCGGGATATTCCCGGGCCCTTTCCCGGTCGGCCACGAGATTGCCGCCGAGGTGGTTGAGGTAGGCCCCGGAGTCACGCGGGTGCGAACTGGTCAGCGAGTGGCGGTTCCGTTCCAGGTGTCCTGCGGCACCTGCCGACCGTGCAGCGACCGGCGGTATGCCGCCTGCGAACCCAACCAGGCACGGGCCGGCGCGGCATTCGGATTTGGCGAGGCGGGCGGCCGCCATGGCGGCGGGCTGGCCGACCTGCTGTTGATCCCCGACGCCGATCACTTGCTGATGGCAGCGCCGGAGTCGATCAGCGACACAGCCCTGGCGACCATCCCGGACAACGTGGTCGATGCGTACCGCTGTGTCGTCGACGGTCTGCGCGAACATCCGGGGTCCGATGTGCTGATCGTCGGCGGCGATGCACCATCGATCAGCTTGTATGCCATTTGCTGTGCGCGTGCCCTCGGTGCCGGCGAAATCCGGTATGCCGACAGCGATCCCGCCCGCCTTGCCGCTGCATCCGATCTCGGTGCGGATGTTTTCGACCTCGAGGGTGAGTTCCCCCGCCGACTTGATCGGGCACCGATTGTGATCGCCGGCTCGCTGTCGCTCGAGGGTCTGCACTGCGCCGTTCGCTCTACCGAAGCCTACGGGCGGCTTACCGTCGCGACGATTCACTTCGGACCGCAGACCCCACTTCCGCTGCTGGAGATGTACACCCGCGGAATCACCTTGCACACCTCGCGAGCCGATTCCCGGCGGTACCTTGGCGAGGTGCTCGACCTTGTCGCCGCCGGCCGTCTGGATCCGCTGGCGGTGCCGACCACCGAGATCGCTTGGGACGAGGCGGCCGAACGCTGGCTCGAACCGGCGTTGAAGTTGGTCGTCACCAGAAAGGGAAAGCCATGACCCGGGACCTGCCTCGGTGACCGACGGCGCTCCACGATCGCCCTCGCCGCTGCCGCCCGACAATCATGTGCACTCCCGCTGGTCGTGGGACACCCCGAGCACCTCGGCCATGCGACTCGCGTGCGCACGCGCGGTCGATATCGGGCTGCCGGGGATCGCGTTCACCGAGCACGTCGACTTCACTCAATGGGAAGGGGCTGATGCGTTCGGTAGCCGACCGGCCCGGGTGGGTGCCCGGCCGGATGTACGCCCGTTGGACGTCGCCGGGTACCTCGCCGACATCGCTTCGTGCCGGGAGGAGTTTCCGCAATTGCGGGTCCTGTCCGGGATCGAGGCGGGCGAGCCGCACCTGTTTCCGGCCGGGGTCGCCGCGGTGCTGGCATCCGGTGCCTTCGACCGAGTGCTCGGCAGCCTGCACGCGATCGAGTACGACGGCGCGTTGGAGTTCGTCGACGAACTGTTCGGCACTATCGATGCCACGCAGCTGATGCGGCGCTACTTCTCCGACATGCTGGGTCTGGTAAGCGGCTCAACGATTTTCACCGTCCTGGCACACTGTGACTATCCCCGCCGGTACTGGCCGACAGCACAGGCCGGACCCTATCGAGAGGCCGACTTCGAAGAGGAGTACCGCGCCGTCTTCCGGGCGCTGGCCTCATCGGGGCGGGCGCTGGAGATCAACACCAAAAGCCCGCCGGCCACCGCCGAGTTGGTGCGGTGGTGGTGGCAAGAGGGCGGCGACGCGGTGTCGTTCGGCAGCGACGCCCACGACCCCTACTCCGTCGGTTACCGGTTCGACATCGCTGTCGACGTGGTCGAGTCGGCGGGTTTCCGACCGGGCCGCGACAGGTTTGACTTCTGGCGCCGCTAAAGCTCGACCGGCGCGGGACAGCGCTTCCGCAAGCGTTCACAATGGCCCGTATACGAGAGTGCGACCCGAGCGAAGCGGAGGCGGTGATCAGGTGAGCGACGTAACCCTTTTCACCGGTGGGGTCATCTGGACCGGTGCGCAGAACACCAATGCGCTGCTGGTCATCGGCGGCGAGGTGCGGGCGACGGGGGAGCAGGCCCGCAACCTCGCGGAGTCCACGCCGAATGTTGCCGACGTCGATCTCGCCGGCGGGTTCCTCATGCCGTCATTCGGGGACGGCCACGCCCACCCACTCTACGGCGGCCTCGAAGCCGCCGGCCCGGCCGTTCGTCCCTGCGGGTCGGTGGACGAAATCGTCGCTGCGGTAAAGCAATACGCTGAGCAGAATCCCGAGCAGGACTGGATCACCGGCGCCTCCTACGACAGCAGCCTGGCGCCGGGCGGGTTGTTCGACGCGCGCTGGCTCGACGCGGCCGTACCGGATCGACCGGTGGTGTTGCGGGCGTGGGACTACCACACCGTGTGGTGCAACACCGCCGCCATCGACCGGGCCGGAATCACCGCCGACTCCCCTGACCCGGTGCTCGGCGAGATCCCGCACCGTGACGACGGTTCGGTGCTCGGCACCCTGCGTGAATGGGGCGCGGTCGACCTGGTGATGAACGTGATGCCGCCCCGCGACGAGGACGAGCGGGTCGCCGCCCTGGGCACGGCGGCCGACTACTTTCTGTCCCGCGGCGTCACCTGGGTGCAGGACGCCTGGGTGGAGCCCGCCGACGTCGCCACCTACCTGGCGGCCGCTAGGGCCGGTGCGTTGCGGATGCGGTTCAACCTCGCCCTCTACGCCGATCCGCGGTACTTCGACACGCAGGTGGAGCAGTTCGCCGAGTCCCGGGCCCGGGTGGCCGAGGCGGGCTCGCCGTTGCTCACCGCGCAGACGGTCAAGTTCTTCGCTGACGGTGTGGTCGAGAACGAGACCGGCGCTCTACTGGCGCCGTATTGCTCCGGTCTGCACAGCCACGGTATGCGGAACTGGGAGGGCGACTCGCTGGGCGAGGCCGCCCGTCGGGTGGACGATCTCGGACTTCAGATCCACATTCATGCGATCGGTGATGCCGCCGTACGCCAAGCCCTCGACGCCATCGAGTACGTGGTCGAGCGAAACGGAAGGCGTGATCGGCGGCCGGTGATCGCCCACGCCCAGTTGGTCGACGACGCCGACATCGCCCGGTTCGCCGCACTGGGGGTCATTCCGAACATGCAACCGCTGTGGGCGCAGATGGACGCGCTGATGACGGTATTGACCATTCCCCGTCTCGGTGCCGAACGGGCTGACCGGCAGTACCGGATGGGGACGCTGGAATCCTCCGGTGCGCCGTTGGCGTTCGGCTCGGACTGGCCGGTGTCGTCGGGAAATCCGTTGGAGGGTATCGCGGTTGGGGTGTCGAGGCAGACCGCCGACGGCCATCCCGACGGTGGATGGACCCCGCATGAGATCGTCGGTGTCGAGAAGGCGTTGAGCGCCTACACCGCCGGCGTGGCTTATCAGGCCTTCGCCGAGGGGAATTGGGGCCGACTCCAGGTGGGTGGCAGCGCCGATCTGGTCTGGCTCGACCGCGACCCGCGCCGCAGCCCCGCGCTTGAGCTTCCGGCTGTACAGGTGCTCGGCACCTACCTCAACGGCCACCGGGCGTAGCGCGCCACGTCGAGTGCGCGGAGCCGATTCGGTGCAATTGTCGAACGACGCCAGCAATGAGTCATATACTCGCTCAACTTGACATTTGGGTGCATGAGCACACACGGCAGAACGGGGTTTTGGGATGGGCCGCAGCGGAGAAGCCGAACCTCGTGGTGGCTCAGGCCGTCGTTGGCTGCAGGCGGGCGTGGTGGCCGCCGGGGTCGGTGCGGCTCTGGTCGGCGCGAACGGGGTAGCCGCGGCCGACACCGAAGCCGGCTCCGATGCGGGGCGGGCCGAGCAAACCACCACGCCACGCTCGGCGACCGGAAAGCCGACCCGGTCAGCCAGGGCGAACTCGGACAGCCCGGCCGGGTCGGTATCGAAGGCCGTACCGAAGGCGGTTGCGCGCCCGAGCGTGAAGCCCGCTTCCGCCGCCCGAGCGGCCGTGAAGACCCGCGCGAACTCTGCCGCGGTGGCGGAACCGACCGCAACCCCAACCTCTGCTGTCCAGGCGGCGGCCACCGCCCCCGCCGCCGAGTCGACGCCGCGGGCACGCCGCGGCGCGGTGGCGCCGTCGCCGTCGCCTGCCCGGACCGCGGCAGCCGTCGCGGCCCCGGTGGCGCTGGCCACGGCGCCGTCGGCCAACGCCGGCCTCAATATCCCGATCGGCCCGCTCCGGGCGGCGATCCTGGCTGCGCAGGCTTTCATCTACGGCTATCCGCTGCTGGAGTTCGAGCGGGCCCGCGCCGAGGTGGCCGAGCTGAACACCATCTACTCGCTGACCAGCTTCGCCAACCCCGACGTCGACCCGGTCTGGCGCGCGATCGGTGGCGGCAAGCGGCCGAACACCGACACCTTCTACTCCCTGGCGTATTTGGATCTCAGCGAAGGCCCGGTCGTGCTCTCCATTCCGGACATGGGTGACCGCTACTTCAGCTTCCAGTTGACCGAGCCGTACATCAGCGTCGCCGACTACATCGGTTCCCGCACAACGGGTTCGGGCCCGGGCCTATACGCCATCACCTGGACCGGGGCGCCGGGCGAGGTGCAGGGCGCCACAACCATCGAGGTCCCCTACGCCAGCATGATGATGCTCGGACGAACCCTCGCCGGCGACGAGGCCGATCAACAGCTGGCGATCGCACTAATGAACCAGTACTCGCTGACACCGACCGGTCAGCCCAACACCCCGCCGTTCTTCGTCCCCGCGTCGCGAAACGGTGTCGACATTCTCAACACCATCAGCAACGCGATGGTGGCTAACCCGCCGCCGGCTATCGACGGCCCGAAGCTGGCCCAACTGGCCAAGCTCGGTGTCGGCCCGGGTCTGCAGATCGCCGATGCCAACCTGGGATTCTTTTCGACCATCGCCGTCGACCTGGCGGTGCGCGCCACCTCGGCTGCACTTCCGTTGTTGGCGAATCTGATCCAGTTCACCTCCGCGGTGCAGAACAAGGGTTGGGCGATCCCGAATCCTTCCATCGGTGACTACGGCACCGACTACCTCTTCCGGGCCGGGGTGGCTGAGGTCGGCTGGGTCGCCAACACCCCCGTGGAGGCGACCTACTATCCGGGGCTGTTGAGCGGAAACCGTTTGCCGCTGAGCGGGTTCAGCAGCTACACCATGCACTTCGAGCCCGGGCAGGCGCCGCCGGTCAACGCATTCTGGTCGGTGACCGTCTATGACTCTTCGGGGAACCTGGTGCAGAATCCTGAACGGCGCTACAGCGTCAGCAGCAGCCGCCCGAACGAGTTGGTGACCCGTCCCGATGGCTCGATCGACATCATCTTCTCGCAGACCGATCCGGGCGACCCCGGTGCGAACTGGCTGCCGGTTCCGGCCGGTTTCTTCGAGGCCTATCTGCGGATGTACGGCCCGAGCGAGGCTGTGTTGGACGGCACCTGGAAGGCTCCGAGCATTGTGCCCCGGAACACTTCGGCGCGGCCCTGAGCGGAGTCAGCGACCCCGCCGGCGCTAACTGCCCGGAACCTTCGGGGGGTCGGATAGCGATAACCGGAAGATGATCGCCAGCACCCCGAAGATGATCAGCGCCGAGCAGGCGTCGAACCACTGGAATGGATAGAGGGTGCCATCGATCGACAGCACCAGGATGATCTCGATCAGACCGAACACGACGAAGAAGGCGCCCAGCGGCCTCCGGGGCAACACCCGGTGCAATTGATTGCGGCGCACCTCGACCGTCAGGGTCAGCAGCAGTACCGGCAGAATCTGAGCCAGGGCGGCGGCGGTAGCGCCGTCGAGCAGGCTGATGGTGTGCACTGCGTGGCCGGACATCTACCGGAATGGCGAACGGCTCAGTTGCCGGTCGCGCTGCCGGCTTCGGCCGGCATCGGCGGCGGCAGTGGCACCGCCGAACTCGGCGCAGCCGCAGACGTCTTCGGCGCCGAGGAGGAGGCACTCGGCGACGCCGAAGAGGTGCCCGACGAAGTCGCAGTCCCCGACGTAGTCGCACTGGACGACGTGCTCGATTTGGCGGACCCCGACGTCGTCGCCGATGACGAGGACGCCGGCGCCTGCGGGCTGTGGAAGTCGGTCCACGACTCGGTGCGGAAGGTGTCGCCCCCGACCGAGACGCTGAGCGCCTCGGTGGTGACGGTGTAGGTCACGCCCTCGCTCTCGGCCGAGAAGGTATCCCCGGACTGGGTTGCCGCCACGATCAGGCGGGCCCCATCGCGAACCCGGACACCGCGGTACTCGAAGTCACCGGCCGCGGTCTCGCAGATCGCCACCCGCGACGTTTCGGTGGTGCCGAACACCACCGCGGTCTCGGGCTTGCTGCACCGGGCGGTGGAATTGACGTAGCCCTGACCGTCGAAGGGCGGCACCGCGGTGGGTGCGGCCATCGCCAGTGGCACACCGATGGCGATCAACGCCGACGCCGCCGCGGCGGCCAAACCTGTTTTGCGCGCAGTCGAGGAGTTCATTGCAACCACGAGACCACACCCAAGTCCCACCGTGCCAGGAGTGATGCCGAGCTACAACCCAATCGTTAGGCGGCCGAGACCGGTTCGGTGACCCACCCGCCGCGGTACAGCACCGCGGCAACCGTGAGTTCGGCGTCGAGAACCACCAGATCGGCGCTGGCGCCACTGGCCAGTACCGGACTCGGAAGTCCCAGCGCACGGGCCGGGTTGACTGAGGACTGCTGCACCGCGAGCAGCAACGCCTCGTCCGCCCCGGGTGCCCCGTTGGCAGCGCTGTGATCGACGGCGAAGCGGAACAACCGGTCCATGGTCGCCGTACTACCCGCAATGGTGTCGGTGCCGGCCAGGTGGGCGACGCCGTCGGTGACGTCGACGGCCAGTGGCCCGATCCGGTAGGGGCCGTCGGGCATGCCGGCCGCCGCCATCGCATCGGTCACCAGCGAAACCCGGTCCGTACCGGCGCTCACGGTGATGTGCCGGTACAGCGCGGGGTCGATGTGCACACCGTCGGCGATCACCTCGACGCTCACCCGGGGATCTTCCAGCAGTGCGATCACCGGTCCCGGTTCACGGTGATGGATCGGCCGCATCGCGTTGAACAGGTGGGTCGCCACCGTCGCGCCGGCGTCGATGGCTGTTCGGGTCTGCCGGTAGGTGGCTTCGGTGTGTCCCACCGCCACGACAGCCCCGGCATCCACGATCCGGCGGATCGCCTCCAGCGCACCGTTCCGTTCCGGCGCCATTGTCACCATCCGGATGGTGCCGTCGCCGGCGCGCAGCACGTGATCCAACTCCTCGGGATCGGGATCGCGAAGCAGCGCGGGATCATGTGCTCCGCAACGCTTCTCGGCCAGCCAGGGCCCCTCCAGATGAATGCCGGCGATCAGCCCCGACCGGACATCGCCGGCCAGCGCGCTCACCTGTCGGAGCAGGTCGCCCGGGCTCTCCGTGACAAGTGAGGCCACCAGCGTGGTGGTGCCGTGCCGGCGATGCAACGCCGCGGCGGTGGCGGTCTCGGCGCCTCCGGCTGAGAAACTCGCGCCACCGCCGCCGTGCACGTGGGTGTCGACGAATCCCGGGACCACCGTGACCGCGCCGAGGTCATGGTCGGCCACCCGGCCCGGAGAGCCCGAACCGACCGCGCTGATCGTCGTGCCGGAGATCTCAATCCAGCCGGGCCGCAACAACTCTCGGCCGGTCAGCACCGTGCCGGCGGTCAGCAGCACCTCAGACGCCCTGCCAACCGGGCTTGGACCGATAGGTCTCCCGGTAGTAATCGGCGAGTTGCAGGCGGTGTGCCGCGGCGTCGTCGAGCAGCACCGTCGTATGGGGGTGGTGCTGGAGGATGCTCGCCGGCCACATCGCCGACACCGCGCCCTCAACCAGTTGATGCACCGCCTCGGCCTTGCTGCGGCCGGTGGCCACCAGCACTACATGCCGGGCGGCCATGATGGTTCCCAGGCCCTGGGTCAGGCAGTGCGCGGGTACGGCGTTGACGTCGTCGCCGAAGAACCGGGCGTTGTCCACCCGGGTCTGTCGGGTGAGGGTCTTGATCCGGGTCCGCGAGGCCAGCGATGACCCCGGCTCGTTGAACCCGATGTGTCCGTCGGTGCCGATCCCCAGGATCTGCAGATCGATCCCACCGGCCGCCCGGATCGCCTCCTCGTAGGCCGCGCACGCGGCCGGTATGTCGCTGGCCAGGCCGTCTGGTCCGGACACCGCCCCCGGCGCGAAGTCGACCCGCGAGGCGAACACCGTGTTGATGACGTTGCGGTAGTTCTCCGGGTGGTCGGCGGGCAGGCCGACATACTCGTCGAGAGTGAATCCGCGGGCCTTGGCGAACGACACCCGGCCGGTCTGGCAACGAGCCGCGAGTTCGTCGTAGATGGCCAGCGGGGAGGACCCGGTGGCCAGGCCCAGCACCGCGTCGGGTTTGCGGTTGAGCAGCGACTCGATGGCGTCCGCAGCGACGTGGGCGATCTCCGCGGAGTCGCGCCCGATGATGACCTCCATCGCCGTCGCTACTTGCCGGCGGTGAAAAGCAATGCGCCCGGGCTGATCTCAGCCCCGGAGCTGACGGCATCACCGACGGTGATGTTCGATGCCTCGCGTTCGTCCATGACCACCACTGGAACCACCGGGCTCAAGCCCGCGGCGACGATTGCCGGAACGTCGTAGGTGATCACCGGCTGGCCCGCGCTCACCTGGTCGCCCTGGCTGACGAGCGCGGTGAAACCCGCACCATTGAGCGAGACGGTGTCCAGACCCAGGTGCACGAGAATGCCGACTCCGTCGGCGGTCATGATGACGTAGGCGTGCGGCATGAGCCGCAGCAGCGTGCCACTCACCGGGGCCACCGCGTCGAGGACCTGATGGGGCGGGTCGATGGCGGCCCCGTGCCCCACCATGCCCTGGGCGAAGACCGGATCGGGTACGTCGGCTAGTGCGATCGCGCGGCCGTCGACCGGGGCCAGCACAGGTGTCGAACCCATTGAGTCTCCTTCGTGCAGAGGGCGTGTGTCATGAAGGATAGAGACCAGCTTGGGCCTGGGAGGCCAAAACTGGCTCTCACGTCAGCTGATGGGGTCTAAACTTCCGCTGAGCTGCGATAAAGGAAGGCCCGGCGGATATGACTGAACTAACCAAAGCCTCAGGCGCACAACCGAAGTCAGGATTCAACATTCCCGGCTTTGCGCAATTGCAGCGGCTGGGCAAGAGTCTCATGCTGCCGATCGCCGTGCTGCCTGCGGCGGGCATCCTGCTGCGCCTGGGCCAGGACGACCTGCTGGGCCGGATCAAGGCCCCGGTGATCGGCCCGTTCTTCCAGGCCATGAGCGCGGCCGGTGGCGCCCTCTTCGATAACCTCGCCCTGTTGTTCGCGGTCGGTGTGGCGATCGGTTTCGCTCGCAAGGCCGACGGGTCCACCGCACTGGCTGCCGTCGTCGGCTATCTGGTGATGCAGGCGGTCTTTAAGACCATGTCGCCGTTCGTGCTGGACGGAGTGCTCGACCAAGCCGGCAAACAGGCGATGATCAACTACAGCGTTCTCGGCGGCATCATCATCGGATTGATCACCGCTGTGCTGTTCGACCGCTACCACACCATTCAGTTGCCGCCGTATCTTGGCTTTTTCGGCGGCCGGCGTTTTGTGCCGATCATCGTCTCGTTGGTCAGCCTGGTGATCGCCTTCGCGATGAGTTACTGCTACCCGCTGTTCGACGCCGGTTTGACCGGACTCGGGAAGTTCATCGGCGCCTCAGGCGCATTGGGTGCGTTCGTGTACGGATTCGCCAACCGAATGCTGATTCCCATTGGCCTGCACCATATTCTGAACTCCTTCATCTGGTTCATCTATGGCAGCTTCACCAAGCCCGACGGTACGGTCGTCACCGGAGAGCTGACCCGGTTCACCGCCGGCGACCCGACTGGCGGGCACCTGACCGCGGGCTTCTACCCGATCCTGATGTTCGGTCTGCCGGGTGCGGCGCTGGCCATGATCCTGGTGGCCAACGCCAAACAGAAGAAGGTCGCCTTCGGCATCCTGTCCGCAGCCGGCCTGACGGCGTTCCTCACCGGAGTCACCGAACCACTGGAATTCGCCTTCATGTTCGTGGCCTTCCCGCTGTACGTCGTGCACGCGATCCTGACTGGCTTATCGCTCGCGATCGCCTACCAGCTCGACATCCATCTCGGGTTCTCGTTCTCGGCTGGACTGATGGACCTCCTGTTGTACGGCACCGCGCCGGCGGCCAAGAACGTCCCGCTGCTGATCGGCATGGGACTGGCGTTCTTCGTCATCTACTTCCTGCTGTTCCGGTACGCCATCACGAAATGGAACATGCGGACCCCCGGTCGCGAGGTCGAGTCGGATTTCGAGGACGAGGAGAGGGCCAATCTCAGCGAGGGCCCCAATGCGGCGACCGCGGTACCGGTGGGGACGACCGCCGTCACAGGCGCTGCGGTGCGGGTGGACAGCAAAGCCGAGCAGTTGATCGCCGCGTTCGGCGGCCGGGAGAACCTGGTCAACGTCGACGCCTGCATCACCCGGTTGCGAATGGACGTTGCCGATCCGACGAAGGTCGATCAGGCCCGGCTGAAATCTCTTGGTGCGGCCGGAGTCATCGAGGTCGGCAACAGTGTGCAGGCGGTGTTCGGCACCCAGGCCGAGGCGTTGAAGAACGACATTCTCGACGTGCTCTAGATTTCCGCGGGCGGTGCCGACGGCCGTGTCGCAGCGACCGGCAGCTGAATCCGCACGTCAGAATCGTTGTCGTGCCCACGATCAAAGCGCTGACCGGTCTGCGGATCGTTGCAGCACTCTGGGTGGTGCTGTTCCATTTCCGGCCGTTGATCTGGCAGGCCTCCCCACGGCTGGAGGATGACCTGGCGCCGCTGTTGGACGCCGGTGCTCAAGGTGTTGATCTGTTCTTCATCCTCAGCGGTTTCGTCTTGACCTGGAACTACCTGGACCGGATGGGCCCCGGTTGGTCGACCCGGGCCACACTGCACTTCCTGTGGCT
>CAMCWJ010000056.1 GCA_945882475.1 Bifidobacterium breve | reverse complement strand
CCTTGATCGCGGCTACTACCAGCGAGCGCTTGCCGTCCTTGCCCGGCAGGTCGATCGCCAGACCCAGATTGGTGTCCGCCGGGGTGACGACGTTGGGCTTGCCGTCGATTTCGGCGAAGTGGCGGTTCATGTTCGGGAACTTCTTGACCGCCTGCACGATGGCGAACCCCAGCAGATGGGTGAAGGAGATCTTGCCGCCGCGGGTGCGCTTGAGGTGGTTGTTGATGACGACGCGGTTGTCGATCAGCAGTTTCGCCGGGATGGCCCGCACGCTGGTCGCGGTCGGGATCTCCAGCGAGGCGGTCATGTTCTTGACGACGGCGGCCGACGCGCCGCGCAATACCTGCGTCTCGGGTTCAGCTGCGGGTGCTGGTGCTGGTGCTGGTGCGGGGGCGGCGGCCGGTGCCGGCGGGGTCGGCGCTGCGACCGGTGCCGGCGGGGTCGGCGCTGCAACCGGTGCCGGCGGCGTTTGCGCTGCGACAGGTGCGACCGGTGTCGGCGCGGGAGCCGCTGCGGGCGGTGTCGCGGCCTGACCGTTGCCGACGGGTGACGTCGGGGCGGTCGGGGCGGTCACCGCCTCGGGGCTGTAGTCGACGAGGAACTCGTGCCAACTCGGGTCGACCGAGGACGGGTCGTCGCGGAACTTGCGGTACATCTCCTCGACCAGCCATTCGTTCTGGCCGAATGGGGAACTCGTGCTGCTCACGGAGTCGCTCGCCTCGATTCCTCTCACCGGGCAAGCTGGGATGTCTCGGCTTGCCGCACCTCGCCGCGCCGGTCGGTGGACGTCGCCCTAAAGGCTAACCCTTCATCGACGGCCCCGATGCGGCGGGCGCTGGTCAGAGTGGAGAAAAAACGTGCGGCGTCGACTACTGCCCGTCGGCGGACGGGAGCAGATGCAGGACGGCCGGCCAGCGGCTGGGAGCCGGGCCGAACGCCTGGTGGGCATTCTTGATGATCCGCTTGCCCATCAGCCGGTTGCCGCCGCCGCCGACCACGGCACCGATACCGACCGGCAGCATCTTGCCGAACGCCATTGCGGTGCGCTTGATCGTGTAGCGCTTCACGAAGTACTGCATCAGCCGGGAGTTCAATTGCGAGACCATCGGCAGCGGCAGCAGTTCGGCCTCGGCCAGCCAGGCGCCGCTGGTGCGGCCCGGGCCGATGAGTTCGGAGATCGCACCCTTGCTGTCTTCACCGACTAAGACACTGAGCACCAGTGCCCGGCGACGGTCGCGCTGGTCGACCGGGATGCCGTGCACTTCAGCGACCGCCAGTACGTACAGCGAGGTGGCTTCCAGGAAGACCAGCGTCTCGCCGGCGACTGCGGACAGCGCAGCGATGGTGCCGATGCCGGGAAACGCGGCGGCCGAGCCGACGGCCGCGCCGCTGGCCATCACCGCGGCGAGGTAGCGGGTCTCCAGCTTGGTGACGATTTCAGCCGGTGTGGCCTCGGGGTTGCTGCGGCGCAACCGCTCGACGTAGGCCCGCACGGCCGGCGCCTGAACCCGGGTGCCGGCCTCAAGAACCTGCGAGAGCACCCGCGCCGAGATGCCGGTGTCCTCGGGCTTGGCGCCTTCGGGTTTCGCCGGCAACCGCTCCGGTGACGATCCCTTGCGAAGCCTCATCGCGTGCCTTCCTGTCTGCGGACTCTTACGGTAACGAACGGCCGGGCCACGGAAGTGCCCGAGAGTGACTTCCGTCACTCCGGCCCTTCCGCAGTACGTCGACCCGACACCCCGTTCGCGAACTCGGCAACGTGCGGTGGCAGGCTCGACTTCATGACCGGGGAAGCAGGCGTTCAGTCTCCGGACTCCCTGGCAGAGCAGCCCACCAATCCGTGGCTCACGTTATGGGCCATGCTGGTCGGCTTCTTCGTGATCCTGGTCGACTCGACGATCGTCGCGGTGGCCAACCCGAGCATCATGGACGCGCTGGCGATCGACAGTTACGACGCCATCATCTGGGTCACCAGCGCCTACCTGCTCGCCTATGCGGTGCCCCTGATGCTGGCCGGGCGCCTGGGGGATCGGTTCGGGCCGAAGAACCTCTACATCGCGGGATTGGCGGTGTTCACCGCGGCTTCGCTGTGGTGTGGGCTGTCCGGATCCGTCGAGATGCTGATCGCCGCCCGGGTGGTGCAGGGGATCGGCGCGGCCCTGCTGACCCCGCAGACCCTGACGACGATCACCCGGATCTTTCCGGCGGAGCGGCGGGGGGTGGCGCTGAGTGTGTGGGGCGCGACAGCCGGGGTGGCCACTCTGGTCGGCCCGTTGGCCGGCGGGGTCCTCGTCGACCGTCTCGGGTGGTCGTGGATCTTTTTCGTCAACGTGCCGATCGGGATCATCGGTCTGGTCCTGGCGGTATGGCTGATTCCGGACCTGCCCACCCATCCCCACCGCTTCGACGTGATCGGCGTGGTTCTCTCCGGCCTCGGCCTTTTCGGAATCGTGTTCGGCCTGCAGGAGGGCCAGACCTATCACTGGCAGCCGTGGATCTGGGCGGTGATCGCCGGCGGCGCGGCATTCCTGGCGGCGTTCGTCTACTGGCAGGCGGTCAACCCCAACGAGCCACTGATCCCGCTGGAGATATTCCGGGACCGCGATTTCAGCCTCGCCAATGTCGGCATTGCGGTGATCGCGTTCGCCACCACCGCGATGATCCTGCCGGTGATGTTCTACGCCCAGACGGTAGGTGGCCTGACCCCGACGCGGGCCGCCCTGCTGACGGCCCCGATGGCCGTCTTGAGCGGCGTGCTGGCTCCGTTTGTCGGCCGTCTGGTGGACCGTTACCACCCGCGACCCATCATCGGCTTCGGGTTCTCGGTGCTGGCGGGCTCGCTGCTGTGGCTGTCGATCGAGATGAACCCGGGCACCGCGACCTGGCGGCTGATGCTGCCGTTGGGCGCGATGGGTGTGGGCATGGCGTTCATCTGGGCCCCGCTGGGCGCCACCGCAACCCGCAATCTCCCCGCCCGGTTGGCCGGAGCCGGCTCGGGTGTCTACAACACCACGCGTCAGGTAGGTGCCGTGCTCGGCAGCGCCGGTATCGCCGCGTTCATGTCGGCGCGTGTCACGGCCGAGTTGCCTGCCGCCGCGCCGGGTACCGCGCCGCGCGGGGAGGCCGACATGATGAATCTTCCGGAGTTCATGCGTGAGCCGTTCGGCCTTGCGATGTCGCAGTCGGTCCTACTGCCCGCGTTCGTCGCCCTGTTCGGGGTGCTGGCGGCGGTGTTCCTGCTCGGAGCGTCGCAGCCGGGGCCCGATGTCAGTCAAACAGAACAGCGGGATTGAGGTAGCCGGTCGGGTCGAGGGCGTTCTTTATGGCGCGCATCGCGGTGATGTCGGCAGGCTCGCGTGACATCGGCAGGTACGCCCGCTTGAGACTGCCGACGCCGTGCTCGGAGCTGACGTTGCCGCCATGGGCCGCAATGAGTTCCATCATCGGGGCATAGATGCGGGTCTCGAGGCCGGCGTCGCACCTCAGCACGTTCAGGTGCAGGTTGCCCTCGCCGACATGGCCGAAGAGCACCGGGATCGCCGGTGCTGATTCCCGGGCGACGAGAGCGGCCGAGGCTGTGGCGAATGCGGGGATGACCGGAAGCGGAAGTGACACATCGAATTTCAGCGGCGGGCCAAACAGGGTGACAACCTCGGCGACCGATTCGCGAACCTGCCACAGCCGCTGCTGTCCGGCAAGGTCGACGCCGATGGCGGGCTCGGTCGATACTCCGGTGTCCTTGAGTAATGCCGCCAGTCGCGCCGTCTGATCGTCGTCGGCTGCGAGTTCCACCAGTAGCAACCAGTCGGCTCGGATCGAGACTGCAATGCCGAGATGTTCTGCGGCCAGGGCGGCGGCGCGGCCGTCGATCAGTTCCAGAGCGGCGATGGTCTCGACATCGCGGAATACCCGGGCCGTCGACATCAGGGCGGCTAGGTCGTCGAAGCCGCAGAGCGCGGTGACCCGTTGGGCTGGAATCGGATACAGCCGCACGTCTACCGCGGTCACCACGCCGAGGGTTCCTTCAGCGCCGACGAACAGTGCGGCGAGGTCGTATCCGGTGTTGTCGGCGCGCACGGGCGAGTGCCGGTGCAGCAGCGATCCATCCGGCAACGCGACCTCCAGGCCGAGCACCTGACGGCCCATGGTCCCGTAGCGCACGGTGCGTAACCCGCCGGCGTTGGTGGACACCATGCCGCCGATGGTGGCCGAGTCGCGGGCGCTGAGGTCGACCCCGACCATGAGGCCGGCGGCCCTCGCCGCGCGCTGCACGTCGGCCAGCGTCACCCCGGCTGCGACCCGGATCGTGCGCTCAAGGGCGTCCACCTCGCCGATTCCGGCGAGCCGTTCGGTGGACAGCAGGACATCGTCGTGTTCGGGCACCGTGCCGGCCACCAGCGAGGTGCGCCCGCCCTGCACCGTCACGTGTGCGCCGGCGTCCCGGCAGGTGCGCAATACGGCGGCTACTTCCGCGGCGCTGCCCGGTCGCACCAGGGCGGTGGCCCGGCCCCGGTAGCGGCCGGTCCAGTCGACGCTGCGCGAGGCCAGTACATCCGGGTCGGTGCTGACCTGCCCGTCGCCGACGACGTCGGCCAGCCGCCCGGTCAGGGTGTTGCCCATCGCGCCGGTCTATCACATCGGGGGACTCAGCCGATGTTGCCGATCAACTCCACGCCCTTGCCGTTCCAGCGGAACTTCACCACGCTCTGCAGGCCGAGACCGCCGGCGAAGGTCAAAGCCACGGTGTCGCCGGTGCTCTGCGCATTGTCGATTCCGGTGAACCCAAACGTGTCGGGCACCCCGGTGGGGATGAACTTGCCGAGGTGGAACAGCACCGCGCGGGTATTGGGGTTGGCGGCGTTGGTGTTGGCCTTGACGATCACCGCGGACAGCTTTGCGCATTCGTTGTAGTTGCCGGCGATCGGTTCGGGGTTCCAGCCCTGTTGGCTGCGCGGGTCGCGAGGCAGCTCCGAGACCGTCCGCGCGATCGCCGGTGCTGCCAGGTTGACCGCGCACGGGTCCGGCGGCGGTGCCGGCGGTGGCGGGCCGGGCTGGGTGGGCTCCGGTGCCGGTGCCGGTGCGGTGGTGGAGGTCGCGGCGGTGGTGGTCGAGGGCAGCGGGGTCTTGGACACCGTCGAGTCCCCGGACCCGCAGCCGGCCAGTCCCGCGGCCACCGCGATGCACGCCGCTGGTGCCGCCAGCCGTCCCCACACAACGCAGCACGGTACCGTCAGCCGCCCCGGGCGGCGCGCTTCGACGCGCACCGGCCTAGACTTCACGGGCAATGACACCCCCGGAAGACGGCGCAGCCGAGCCCGCCGTCGGACCCGCTGCCACATTCGCCGAACTGCAGATTCATCCCGCGGTGCTGCAGGCGGTGCTCGACGTCGGCTACGAGACGCCGTCGCCGATTCAGGCCGCCACCATCCCGGCATTGCTGGCCGGATCGGACGTGGTCGGTCTGGCCCAGACCGGAACCGGCAAGACCGCCGCGTTCGCGATACCGATCCTGTCCCGCATCGACACCGCCAGCAAGATCACCCAGGCACTGGTGCTCGCCCCGACCCGTGAACTGGCGCTGCAGGTCGCCGAGGCGTTCAGTCGCTACGGGGCGCACCTGCCGCAGATCACTGTGCTGCCGATCTACGGCGGGCAGTCCTACACCGTGCAGCTGGCAGGCCTGCGGCGCGGGGCGCATATCGTCGTCGGCACGCCGGGACGGGTCATCGACCACCTTGAGCGCGGCACCCTGGACCTCTCGCATCTGGACTACCTCGTGCTCGATGAGGCCGACGAGATGCTGCAGATGGGCTTCGCCGAGGATGTCGAGCGCATCCTCGCCGACACCCCGGAGTACAAACAGGTTGCGCTGTTCTCGGCCACCATGCCGCCGGCGATCCGCAAGATCACCAGCAAGTATCTGCACGACCCGGTCGAGGTGACGGTCAAATCCAAGACGGCCACCGCCGAGAACATCACCCAGCGCTACATCCAGGTGGCCGGTCCGCGGAAGATGGATGCACTGACCCGGGTCCTCGAGGTCGAGCCGTTCGAGGCGATGATCGTGTTCGTCCGCACCAAGCAGGCCACCGAGGAGGTGGCCGAAAAGCTGCGCGCGCGAGGCTTTTCCGCCGCCGCGATCAACGGCGACATTGCCCAGGCCCAGCGCGAGCGGACCATCGCCGCGCTCAAGGACGGCAGTGTGGACATCCTGGTGGCTACCGACGTCGCCGCCAGAGGCCTTGACGTCGAACGCATTTCCCACGTGCTGAACTACGACATCCCGCACGATCCGGAGTCCTACGTGCACCGCATCGGCCGTACCGGCCGGGCCGGCCGGTCGGGCACCGCGCTGCTGTTCGTCTCACCGCGCGAGCGGCATCTGCTCAAGTCAATCGAGAAGGTCACCCGGCAGAACGTCATCGAGACGCAACTGCCCTCGGTCGAGGATGTCAACGCCCAGCGGGTGGAGAAGTTCCGCGACTCGATCACCGAGGCGCTGCGGGCCCCGGGCTTCGACATGTTCCGCCGCCTCATCGAGGACTACGAACGCGACAACGACGTCCCGATGGCCGATATCGCCGCCGCGTTGGCGCTGCAGTCCCGCGACGGCGCGGAGTTCCTGATGACCGAACCGCCGCCCTCGGCGCCGAGCGAGCGGCGCCACGACGAGCGTCCGGATCGCCCGGCCCGCAAGACCCGCGACGACCTGACGACGTACCGCATTGCGGTCGGCAAGAAGCACAAGGTGGGGCCCGGATCGATAGTCGGGGCCATCGCCAACGAGGGCAACCTGCACCGCAGCGACTTCGGACACATCACCATCAAGAGCGATTTCTCGCTGGTGGAACTGCCGGCCAAGCTACCCAAGGCCACCCTGAAAGCCCTTGAGAAGACTCGGATCTCGGGTGTGCTGATCGACCTGAAACCCGACCGCGGCAGTGCGTCGTTCGGCTCGCGGCCGCCCTCCGGCGGGAAGCCCCGGCGCAGACCGCAGTGACGCATCGCCGCGCAGTCGAGCGGGGCGCTCCGGAGTCAGCTGCGCGCGCCGGACGGGTTCCGTCTCTCACCGGCGTCCGCGCATTGGCTGCGATTCTGGTGGTGGCTACCCACGCCGCCTACACGACGGGAAAGTACACCCACGGCTACGCCGGACTTGTCTTCGCGCGGATGGAGATCGGCGTGCCGATCTTCTTCGTGCTCTCGGGTTTCCTGTTGTTCGGCCCATGGGTGCGGGCGGCCGCGGCCGGTTCGCCGGGCCCGTCGCTGCGTCGCTACGCCTGGCACCGGGTGCGTCGGATCATGCCGGCCTACATCGTGACGGTGCTGATCGCGTTCGTGATCTACCACTTTCGCGATGCCGGTCCCAATCCGGGACACACCCCGATGGGCCTGTTGCGCAATCTCACCCTGACCCAGATCTACACCGACGGCTACATCTTCTCCCACATCCATCAGGGCCTCACCCAGATGTGGAGCCTCGCGGTGGAGGTGGCGTTCTATCTGGTTCTGCCATTGCTGGCCTACCTGCTACTGGTGGTGCTGTGCGGCCGGCGTTGGCGGCCCGGGTTGCTGTTGGCCGGCCTCGGCGGGATGGCGCTCATCAGCCCGGCCTGGATGGTCTATGTGCACTCCGTCGATAACCTGCCCGACGGCGCCCGACTGTGGTTGCCCGGTTACCTGGCGTGGTTCATCGGCGGCATGGTGCTGGCGGTGCTGGCTGCCATGGGGGTCCGCTGCCCGTGGTACGTCGCGGTGCCCCTGGCGGTGGTGTGTTTCTTCATCGCCGCCACACCGATCGCGGGCGAGGCGACGACCTCTCCCAGTGGATTGGCCCAGGCGATCGTGAAGATCTTCTTCTACGCGTTTATCGCGACGCTGATGGTGGCGCCACTGGCGCTGGGTGACTCCGGTTGGTACTCAGCGATGTTGAGTAGCCGGCCGATGGTGTGGTTGGGCGAGATCTCCTACGAGATCTTCCTGGTGCACCTGATCGTGATGGAGATCGCCATGGTTGAGGTTCTGCGGTGGCGGGTCTACACCGGTTCGATGCCGGCACTGTTCGTGGTGACGCTCGCGCTGAGCATCCCGGTGGCCTGGCTGCTGCACCGGTTCACCCGGGTGCGTGATTAAGGGTCGACCGATGCCTGCGGGCAGCGTTCGGCGAGGCCGCCGATGACTTCTGCGGCATCAGACCGGGAAACCGGCAGGACCCAGGCGCGCCCGGCGTCGTCGGCCACGAACACGTGCAATCCGGCCGTGGCCGAACCGTCGTCGAGCGACCAGGACGCATAGGGCCCGGCCCGGGCGACGAGAAGGCGGATGGACCGGATGCGTTCCGGGTCATCGAGCAGGGTGCGCCGCAATCCGCCGATATGGCGACGCTGACGGCGCAGGGCTCCGTAGCCGAGTGCCGCGGCGGCGGCTGCGAAGGACGCGACGCCGACGGCGCCGCCGAGTCGCCACCCCCACCCACTGGTCCATACCGTGGCGTCAGAGGCGATCCCGGCTGCGATGAGTACGCACAGCACAGCGGTGAAACCCATTGTCAGGCTGAGTCTTCGCGATGAGTTCGCCACCTGTAACAGGAGTGCGTCCAGGTGCGGGTCAGTCATCAGGGCGCAGATCAGGCCGGTGGCGACCGGCGAATGTCTCGCCGGTTCCATCCTTCTGGATGGCCTCGACAAGCGGTTGAATGCCTGCCGGGCCGGATCGCTGCCACGCCCGAACCTCGTCGGGTTCGAGGACCACCGTCACCTCATAGAGTCCGACCGATCCGCAGACCACTGTCAGGATCAACCCCCCGGCCGTCTGGTCGAGGGTCCACGACCACGGCTCGTCGTGCAGGGTTCGACGTCCCGCCATGGTCCGGACTAGCCGCCCGGGCCGGCCACCCGCACCGGAACCGACACCGGTCGGCGCACGTAACTGCCCCCGGCCCAGACGATTCCGGCCTCGTCGACCTCGAAGTTCGGGCAGCGGGCCAGCAGTTCGGTCAGCGCGACGCGCGACTGCATCCGCGCTGCCGCTGCGCCCAGGCAGTGGTGCGCGCCGTGGCTGAAGGTCAGGATGTTGCGCGGTCGCCGGGTCACGTCAAGTTCGCCGGCATCCGGTCCATACTGACGCTCATCGCGGTTGGCCGAGCCGTACAGCAACAGGACCTTGCGGCCCGCCGGGACGGTGGTGTCGGCGACCGTGACATCGCGGGTGACGGTCCGGGCCAGACCCTGTACCGGTGACGTCAGGCGCAGGAACTCCTCGATGGCGTCTGCGATCAGGTCAGGTTGTTCGGCCAGCAGCTGGCGCTGTTCGGGGTAGCGGTGCAGCAATTGCACTGCGCCGCCGAGCAATCCGGTGGTGGTGTCGTTTCCACCGGTCACCATCGTGAAGGTGAAGGCGAGGATGGACAGCGTTCCGGCGATGTCGCCGTCGGCGCCGACGCCTGCCGCCACCAGGTGTGAGACGGTGTCGTCACCCGGGTCGCGGCGGCGCCGTTCGATCAGTTCGGCAAAGTAGCCCATCATCGACCCCACCGCGTCGCCCACGCTGGCAACCCCGCCGGGGCCATTGGCGCTGGCCGCGACGATCGCGTCGGTCCAGCCGTCGAACCGCGCACGGTCCTCGTCGGGTACCCCGAGGTAGTGTGCGACGACCATCGACGGCAGCGGCTTGAACAACTCCGCGATGATGTCGCCGCCCCCGGCGGCGCGGAGCCGTTCGATGCGCTCGATCACGAACTCGCGCACCTTGGGCTCGACCGCCTCGACCTGGCGCGGGGTGAAGCCACGGGCCACCAGCTTGCGGAATGCAGTGTGGACCGGCGGATCCTGCATCACCATCGGCGGGTTGTCGACCAGGCCGATCAGTTCGAGTTCGTTGTAGGCGACGGTGAGGCCGCGCGCGGAGGAGAAGGTCTCGTGGTCGCGGGCCGCCGCCCAGATGTCGGCGTGCCGGGACATCACCCAGTAATCGCCCACGCCCACGTGATGCATCGGGTCGTGATCGCGCAGCGCGGCGTACATCGGCCAGGGGTCGGCCCAACTCTGGCCGCCGCGAAGTTCGAAGCCTGCCCGGTGAGATGCATCCACTGTCATGCCTTGGTCCTAGGGCACCGGCACGTGGAATGTCAAACCCGGCTGCCTAGATCTGCGACGATCGAGCCCTCACATCACCGCTCCGGGGTTGAGGATGCCATCGGGGTCCAGTGCGACCTTGATCCGCCGGTTGAGGTCCATTGCCTCCGGTCCCAACTGCCCGGGCAGCCAAGCTTTCTTGAGCCGGCCCACCCCGTGTTCGCCGGTGATCGTCCCGCCGAGGGACACCGCGAGGTCCATGATGTCGCCGAACGCCCGATGCGCACGTTCGGTCATGGCCGCGTCGGACGCGTCGTAGACGATCAGCGGGTGGGTGTTGCCGTCACCGGCGTGCGCGATCACCGAGATCGTCAGGCCGGCGTCGGCGGCGATCTTGCCCACCCCGGCAACCAGGTCGGCCAGTGCGGGCAGGGGCACTCCGACATCCTCGAGCAGTAACGACCCCTTGGCCTCGCCTGCCGGGATGGCGTATCGCCGGGCCGCGACGAACGCCTCTCCCTCGGCCGGGTCGGACGTCGAGAAACATTCGGTGGCACCGGCTTCGGTGAACACCTGCGCCATGTAGGCGGCATCGTCGGCGCCGGCCGCGCCGCGGTCGTCGGAGGCGGCCACCATCATCGCTGCGGCACCCCGGTCCAGGCCCATCCGCAGTTTGTCCTCAACGGCATTGATGGCCACGGAGTCCATGAATTCGAGCATCGAGGGCCGGATCCGGCCGGTGATGGTCACCACCGAACTCGCGGCGGCCTCCACCGAATCGAAGGTTGCGACGACAGTGGCCGCGCTGTGCTGGGGCGGTAGTAGGCGCAGTGTCACCTCGGTGATCACCCCGAGAGTGCCCTCGCTGCCAACGAACAGTTTGGTCAGGCTCAGCCCGGCGACGTCCTTGAGGCGCGGCCCGCCCAGGCGTACCGCGGTGCCGTCGGCGAGTACCACCTCCAGGCCAAGTACGTAGTCGGTGGTGACGCCGTACTTGACACAGCACAGGCCACCGGCGTTGGTGGCGATATTGCCGCCGATACTGCAGATCTCATACGACGACGGATCCGGCGGATACCAGAGGCCCTGGGCGGCAACGGCTTTCTTGACCTCGGCGTTGAGCAGGCCGGGTTGCGCGACGGCGGTCCGGGTGACCGGGTCGACGGTGATCTCACGCATCTTCTCGGTCGACAGCACGATCCCGCCGTCGACGGCACTGGCCCCGCCGGATAGTCCGGTGCCCGCGCCGCGCGGTACCACCGGGACGCGGTGGGCGCTGGCCCAGCGCAGCGTTGCCTGCACCTGCTCGGTAGAGGTTGGCCGGACCACCGCCAGTGGCGTGCCGGCGGCCGGGTCCCTGGCCCAGTCGTGGCGGTAGGAGGCACGTATTTCCGGGTCGGTGACGACCACGCCCACGGGCAGGGCGTCGCCGAGTTCCGCGATCAGAGTCTGAAG
>CAMCWJ010000055.1 GCA_945882475.1 Bifidobacterium breve | reverse complement strand
GGCCGTTCACCGAGACGGTGTCTTTCGGCGCCACGCACAACCCGTGGGATCTGGCCTACACGCCTGGCGGCAGCAGTGGCGGCAGCGGGGCCGCGGTGGCCGCCGGCCTGGCACCGATGGCGCTGGGGTCCGACGGCGCGGGCTCGATCCGCATCCCGGCCGCCTGGTGTGGGTTGTTCGGGCTCAAGCCGCAACGTGACCGGGTGTCGGTCGCACCGCACGACGACGCCTGGCTGGGGCTCAGCGTCAACGGCCCGCTCACCCGCACCGTGGAGGATGCTGCGCTGTTCCTGGACGTGACCAACACCGGGAAGGCGCCACGCGGCGGGTTCGTCAAAGCGGCGGCCCGAAAGCCGTCCCGGTTGCGAATTGCGTTGAGCGCCAAGCTTCCACCGTCGATGCTGGGCCGGGTGGGCCGGGCGCAGCAGCGCGCTCTGGACGGCGTCGAGACGTTGCTGCGCGACCTCGGCCACGAGGTGTTCTGGCGCGATCCGGACTATCCGGCCTGGGCGATGTACGGCCATGTGCTGCCGCGGATGTGGCGCGGCATCCACGACGACGCGCAGAAGCTGCCCTATCCGGAGCGCCTCGAACCCCGTACCCGCACCATCGTCCGGCTGGGCGGCCTGATCTCGGATGAGCGGATCGCGCAGGTGCGCGCCGCCGAGTCTGCACTGGCCGCGCGGGTGCAGTCGATCTTCGACGACATCGACGTCCTGATCACCCCGGCCACCGCGACCGGGCCGTCGCGGGTGGGGCGATACCAGCATCGCGGCGGGGTGAGCACGCTGGCACTGGTGTCGGCCCGGGTGCCGTTCGAGGCGATCTTCAACGCCACCGGGCAACCGGCGGCGGTGGTGCCGTGGGGTCTTGATCACGACAGCCTGCCGGTGGGGGTGCAGTTGGTCGGCCGTCCCTCGGAGGAGGCGACATTGCTGGCGCTGAGCTCGCAGATCGAGAAGGCCCGGCCCTGGGCGAACCGTCGACCGCCGGCGTCATGAACCCCGCCGCAGACCCTGCCGCCGGCCCTGAATCCTTCGATCTGGAATCCTCCGGTCTGCTTGACGAGCTCACCGGCGAGGAACGCAGCGAGCGCGCCGAGTTGATCCGGTGGCTGCTGAAGCAGGGCATCTCGGTCGAGGAGATCCGCCAGTCGTTCGCGCCGATGCTGCTGGCCGCGCGGCGGGTTCTCGGCGACGACGGCACATATCTGTCAGCTCGGCAGATCAGCGAGCAGGTGGGAATCGATATCGACGAACTGAATCGCTTCCAGCGCGCCAGCGGACAACCCCAGATCGATGATCCCGATGCACTCGTGTTCATGCGGTCCGATGGCGACACCGCGGTTCACATCAAGCGATTTCTCGATCTTGGCATCGACCCGGACCAATTGTTGACCGTCGTCCGGGTGCTGACCGAGGGCTTGTCGCGCGCCGCTGAGGTGATGAGGTCCGCCGCGTTGGGACCCGTCTTTCACCCGGGCGTCACCGAACTCGAAATCGCCAAGGGCACAAGGGATCTGGTCAGTTCAGCGGCGCCGTTGCTGGGACCGATGATCCAGGACATGCTGCTGCTTCAGCTGCGGCACTCGGTGGAGATCGATGCCGTCAACGCCAGCGAGCGCAGAGCGGGGGCGCCGCTGCCGGGTGCGCGGATGGTGGCGGCGGCTTTCGCCGACCTCGTGGGGTTCACCCGACTCGGCGAGGAACTGCAGCCCGAGGGAATTGAACTGCTGGCCAACCGGCTGGCCGGTATCGCCCGCGAGGTCGTGGTCGCACCGGTGCGCCTCATCAAGACCATCGGCGACGCCGTGATGTTCGTCTCGAGTGATGCGGCCGAACTGGTGGACGTGATGCTCGCGCTCGTCGACGCCGCCGAGGCCGACCCGTTGCTGCCCCAGTTGCGGGTGGGGGTGGCCTACGGCTCCGCGGTGAGCCGGGCCGGCGACTGGTTCGGCTCACCGGTCAATCTGGCCAGCCGGGTGACCTCGTCCGCGCGGCCGGGGGCGATCCTGGTCGCGGAGTCCGCACGCGAGCAGATCGGCGCCGACGACCGGTTCGCGTGGTCATTCGCCGGTTCGCGCCGGCTGCGCGGCATTCAAGGCGAGGTCAAACTGCACCGGGTCCGGCGGTCCGCCGAACCGGAAAGCGTGTGAGGACGAAGCCCGTCAGCGCTTGCGGAGCAGCGCCCGCCCGCCGACGACACCGCCCACGACCAGCAGCAGGATTGCCCAGAACGGGCTCACCAGCCACCACACCAGTCCGGCCCCGATGAGCACCGGGGAGGCGGCGAACAGCGCCATCCCCGGGTGCTGGCGGACGACGTCGCGGGCCGCGCGGGCACGCTGAGGGTCAAGCTCTTTTCCTGCCATGGCCTCATTATCCGTCGGGTCCGTCCGCACTGTCCGTTGATCGCCCACAGCGAACCATGGCCACCGGCTGGTGTAACGATGTAATCATGTAATACATGAAACAGAACACAACGCATCGGTCCGGTCGCCCGGGCGGCTGGCAGCAGGCTGACCACCCCGATGCGGCCGGAGCCGCAGATTGGTTCGCCGGCCGACTGCCCGAGGGCTGGTTCGCCGCCGACCCGACCGTCTTGGTCGACCGCGAAGAGATCACCGTCATCGGACGACTCCCCGAGGCGGCCGATGACGAAAGCTCCGCCCGGACCGCCGGGCGGGTGGCCCGGTTCCGGGAGGACACCCGCGCCGAGCGGATGCGCATCGCCGACGAGGCACAGGAGGCCTATGGCCGAAAGGTGTCCTGGGGCGTTGAGGTCGGCAGCGCTCAGGCACCCGAGCGGATCCTCTTCACCCACATCGCCGTTCCGGTGATGACCCGGCTCAAGCAGCCCGAGCGCCGGGTGCTCGACACCCTCGTCGATGCCGGCGTCGCACGCTCGCGCTCGGATGCGCTGGCATGGTCGGTGCGACTGGTCGGCGAGCATGCCGAGGAATGGCTTGCCAAGCTCCGCGAGGCGATGTCTGAAGTCGACGACCTGCGCGCCCAGGGGCCCGGCCTCTAGGGCGCAGTTGCCGGCGCAGTTGCCATAGTCCAGTACGCCCCGCGGCGTGCGAGCAGTTCGGCGTGACTGCCCTGCTCGACGATCCGGCCGGCGTCGACCACCACGATCAAGTCGGCGTCCCGGATAGTGGAGAGCCGGTGGGCGATAATGAAACACGTTCGTCCGCTGCGTAATTCGCTCATCGCCTGCTGCACCAGTAGTTCGGTGCGGGTGTCCACCGAACTGGTCGCCTCGTCGAGGATCAGCAATTGCGGACGGGCCAGAAACGCTCGGGCGATGGTGATCAACTGCTTTTCTCCCGCGCTGATCGCACCGCCGTCATCGCCAACCCTGGTCTGGTAGCCGTCCGGTAACGCCCGCACGAATCGGTCCACGTGCGCGGCGCGTCCGGCCGCGACGATCTCATCCTCGGACGCGCCCGGCCTGCCGTAGCCGATGTTCTCCGCGATCGTGCCGTCGATGAGCCAGGTGTCCTGAAGCACCATGCCGATCCGCGAACGCAGGGATTGCCTGTCGACGCTGGTGATGTCGACGCCGTCGATGAGAATCCGTCCGGAGTCGACGTCGTAGAACCGCATCAGCAGATTGACCAGCGTGGTCTTGCCCGCCCCGGTCGGCCCGACGATCGCCACGGTGCTGCCCGGTTCGGCGATCAGGGACAGGTCCTCGATCACCGGCGCATCGGGGCGATAACCGAACCGGATGTTCTGGAACTCGACCCGGCCGGGGCCACTCGGCAATTCCGTTGCGGGGGAGGCCGACTCTTCTGCCTCGTCGAGAAGCTCGAAGACCCGTTCGGCGCTGGCCACGCCGGACTGCAGCATGGTGAACATGCCCGCCAACTGGGTAAGCGGCTGATTGAACTGTCGGACGTACTGGATGAAGGCCTGCACGCCGCCGAGTGTGACCTGACCGGATGCCACCTGGAGGCCGCCGATCACCGCGACCGCGACGTAGCCGAGGTTGCCGACGAACATCGTCGCCGGCGCCACCAGTCCGGAGAAGACCTGCGCCCCGAAGCCCGAGCGGTACACCTCGGCGTTGAGAGCGGTGAACTTCTCCTGCGCCAGGGCGCGGTGACCGTAGGTCTTCACCACGGTGAAACCGCTGTAGGTCTCCTCGACGTGGGCGTTGAGCCGGCCGGTGTTGGCCCACTGCGCCACAAACATGCGCTGCGAGCGGCCGGCGATGGTGCGCGTCACCCACAGCGAAAGCGGCACCGTGAGAAGGATTATCAGCGTCAGCAGCCCGGAGATGGTCAGCATCATCGCCAGGACCGCCACCACGGTGAGCACGGCGGTGAGCAGTTGGCTGATCGCCATCGACAGCGATGAGGCGATGTTGTCGACGTCGTTGGTTACCCGGCTCAGCAGCTCGCCGCGCTGCCGGGAGTCGAAGTATGACAGTCCCAGCCGGTGCACCTTGTCCTCAACATCAGCGCGCAATGTGGTCACGGTCCGCTGCACGATCACATTCAGCAGCCGGGCCTGGCCCCAGATCAGCAGGGCGGCAAGCAGATACAGCACCAATGCGAGCAGCAGCGTTCGGCCCACGGCGGCGAAGTCGATCCCCCGGCCGGGTACCACCGCCATTCCGGAGAGCAGATCGGCGAAGCTTCCGTCGCCGCGGGCCCGGGCAGCGGCGATCGCCTGGTCCTTGCTCAGCCCGGCGGGGAGTTGGCGTCCGATGAAGCCGTTGAACAACAGATCGGTGGCATGGCCGAGCACCCGAGGACCGATCACCGACAGCGCAATCCCGCCGACGGCCATCGCCAGCACGGCGACGGTGGGCCGGCGCTGCGGGGTGAGCAGTCGCAGCAGGCGCAGTGCCGAGGCTCTGAAGTCGACCACCCGTGCCGGCGCGGTCACCGTGGGCCTCCGGTGCCGGCGCCCAGCGACTGGGAGTCGACGAACTGGGCGTAGACCGCACAGCGGTCCATCAGTGCGTTGTGGGTACCGACATCGACCACCCGGCCACTGTCGATAACGACGATCCGATCAGCGTCCATCACCGTCGAGATCCGTTGTGCCACAATGATCACCGTCGCATCCGACGCGACTTCCCGCAGGGCTGACCGAATAGCCGAATCGGTGTGCACGTCGAGCGCGGAGAAGGCATCGTCGAACAGGTAGATCGCCGGCCGGCGGATCACTGCGCGGGCGATGGCGAGGCGCTGGCGCTGTCCGCCGGAGAAGTTGATGCCGCCCTGCGCCACCCGCATCGCCAGTCCGTCGGGGTGTGCGCGGACGAAGTCGTCGGCCGAAGCCACCCGCAGTGCCGCCCACATCTCGTCGTCGTCGGCGTCGGCCTTCCCGTAGCGCAGGTTCTCGGCCACTGTGCCGGAGAACAGGTAACCGCGCTGAGGCACCAACCCGAGTGCCGACCACAGTCTTTCGGTGCCGTAGTCGCGGACGTCGATGCCGTCGACCTGGATCGAACCCTCCGTGACGTCATAGAGTCGGCAGATCAGCGCCACCAGCGTCGACTTCCCCGAGCCGGTACCGCCGACGATCGCGGTTGTGTTTCCCGGCTCTGCCGTAAACGAAACACCCTCCAGCACAGGCTTTTCGGCGCCCGGATAGCGAAACGTCACACCCGACAGCGCGACCTGGCCCCGCACGCCGGCTGGGGGTCCCAGCCCAGTGGCGGGGTCGCCGATCGCGGGCTGGGTGTCCAGCACCTCGGTGATCCGCTCGGCGCACACCGACGCCCGCGGCAGCATGACCAGCAGCAGGGTGGCCATCAGAACCGCCATCAGGATCTGCATGAAGTAGGACAGGAAGGCGATCAGTGAGCCCACCTGCATCTGGCCGGCATCGATGCGCAGACCGCCGAACCAGATGACCGCGACGCTGGAGATGTTGATGATCAGCGTGGTCACCGGCAGCATCAGCGCCTGCCAGCGCCCGGCGGCCAGTGCCGCGTCGGATACGGCGTGGTTGGCCTGGGCGAATCGCTGGCGCTCGAACGGCTCGCGGGCGAATGCCCTGATCACCCGGACGCCGGACAACTGCTCACGCAGCACCCGGTTGATGCCATCGATGAGGCGCTGCATGCTCCGCAGGATCGGCAGCATCCGGGCCACGACGAGGTAGTTGGCCACCGCCAGCACCGGCACGCTCACCACCAGCAGCCAGGACAGTCCGGCGTCCTGGCGGATCGCCATAACGATGCCGCCGACGCACATGATCGGTGCGGTCACCATCACCGTGGCCGTCAGCTGAACCAGCACCTGGATCTGTCGAACGTCATTGGTGGTGCGGGTCAGCAGCGACGCCGCGGTGAAGTGCGCGGCCTCCTGTTCGGAGAAGCCGGTGATGTGAGCGAAGATCGCCGCCCGCAGGTCGTGGCCGAAACCCATCCCGGCGCGCGACCCGAAGTACAACGCCCCGATGGCGCATCCCGCCTGGAGGGCGGTCACGGCCAGCATCACCAGGCCCAGCCGCAGAATCAGGGCCGTGTCGCCGACGGTGACCCCGTCGTCGATGATCGTCGCGTTGAGGTTGGGCAGGTACAGCGCTGCCATGGTGCCCAGGGTCTGGAACACCAGCACCCCGCCGAGGGGCCACCGGTACGGCCCGACGTACCGGCGCAGCAGCGCCAGGAGCATCCCGTTACTGTCGCACACCGGCGCGAACGGCAATACCAGCAGTTCAGCCGGTATGGCAGCGGATCACCCGGCGGCTGCCGCTACAGTAACTACCGTGGGAACCAGCAGGACTACGGTGAGGCGGACGCGCAGAATCGCGGCTTTGGCATTAGCCGCTGCGGCGTTGGTTCCGGGTCTGGGTGCGTGCAGTCAGGCCGGTGTGGATCAGCAGCAATCTGCTCAGCAGCAGGACTCGCCGTCGGCCGCGGCGGGCAAGCACGGCCCGATGTTCGCTGAGTGCGGCGGGATCAGCGACGAGGTTCTTGCCGAACAGACCCGGGTGAGTGGCCTGGTCAAAACCGCGGCGAACTCGGTGGGCTGCCAGTGGCTGGTCGGTGGTGGGATTCTTGGCCCGCACTTCTCCTTCAGTTGGTTCCGCGGCAGCCCGATCGGTCGGGAACGCAAGACCCAGGAACTCTCGCGCACCAGTGTCGAGGACATCACCATCGAGGGCCACAGTGGATTCGTCGCGGTGGGCTCGGACCCGATCCTGGGTGACAACCTGTGTGAGATCGGAATTCAGTTCAACGACGACTTCATCGAGTGGTCAGTGAGCTTTGCCGATAAGCCATTCCCGCCGGCGTGCGAGGTGGCGAACGAACTCACCCGTCAGTCGATTGTGAGCGCGAAATGAGTCGCCTGGCGCGGTCTCGCGTGGTTGCCGGGTCGCTGGCGGTGCTTGCCGCCGCCGCCGTGCTGACAGGTTGCGCCAAGACGGTGGGTGGCGAGGCGATGAAGGCCGGGAGCGGAACCAACCCGCGCAACAACTCCTCCGCCGAGAAGTACCCGAACCTGCTCAAAGAGTGTGACGTACTGACCTCCGACGTGCTTGCCAAGACCGTCGGCGCCGATCCGCTGGACATTCAGAGCACGTTCATCGGGGCAATCTGCCGCTGGCAGGCAGCCAACCCCGCGGGCCTGATCGACATCACCCGGTTCTGGTTCGAGCAGGGCAGTCTCGATCATGAGCGTAAGGTCGCCGAGAACCTCAAGTACCAGGTGGAGAATCGCTCGATCAACGGCATCGCGTCCATCGTGATGCGCACCAGCGAACTCAACGGCGGCTGCGGGGTAGCCAGCGACGCCGCCGGGGTGGTCGGCTGGTGGATCAACCCGCAGGCTCCGGGTATCGACGCCTGCGGTCAGGCCATCAAGCTGATGGAATTGACGCTCGCGACCAACTCCTAGCCGGGGTGTCGGTCAGCGCGGAACGTGGAACGTCACTAACTCCGCCCCGCCCAGTTCCAGGGCCGACCACGAACCGGGCACGTGGAGCAGGGCGATGCCCGACGTCGGGAACTTCATCGCGATCCGCTGCAGAGCATCGGCATCGCTGGCAGGCTCCCCGGCCAGCCCCAGGGCCACCCGGCTGACCGTGGGTTCATGGCCCACCACCAGCAGAGTGGCCACCTTCTCATCGACCCCGTTGATCTCGTCCAGCATCGTCCCGGCGGCGGCATCGTAGAGCCGGTCGAGATAACTCACCGGGGCACCGATCCCGGTCCGCTCCAGGGTCTGCCGGGTCCGGGTCGCCGACGAGCACAGCACGGTGTCGATCCCTGCGGTGTTCGCCCGCAGCCACTCGCCGGCCAGTGCCGCCTCCCGGACACCGCGCGGCGCCAACGGCCGGTCGTGGTCGGCCACGCCTGCCGGATAGTCGGACTTGGCATGCCGCATCAGCACCAGGGTTCTCATCCGTCCCAGGTTAGGGCACGCACCGGACAAGGTCCCCGGAGTTGTCGGACCCCCGCCATACACTCGCGCCAGTACCCGCCGACCGATCGCCGAAAGGGAGGAAATCATGCGGTTCCTGCACTCCGCCGACTGGCAGCTCGGTATGACCCGGCACTTCCTCGAGGGCGACTCCCAGCCAAGGTATGCGGCCGCGCGCCGCGAGGCGGTCACCGCGACGGCCGCACTGGCCGAGCAGATCGGCGCCGAGTTCGTCGTTGTCGCCGGTGACGTCTTCGAGTACAACCAGTTGGCGCCGAAGGTGCTCAGCCAGTCGCTGGAGGCCATGCGCGCCTTCACGATCCCGGTCTACTTGTTGCCGGGCAACCACGACCCGCTAGATGCGTCATCGGTCTATACCGGCGCCCAGTTCCGCGCCGAGTGCCCGGACAACGTGATCGTGGTGGACCGGCCGGTTCAGGTGCGTCCCGGCGTAGAGATCGTGGCCGCCCCGTGGCGGTCGAAAGCGCCTACCACCGACCTCGCCGCCGCCGCACTGGCCGACCTTCCGGCCGATGGAACGGTGCGCATCCTGCTCGCCCACGGCGGTGTGGATTCCCTCGACCCGGATGCGGGCAAGGCGTCGCTGATCCGGATGGCCACCGTGGCCGAGGCCATCGACCGGGGTGCGCTGCACTATGTCGCGTTGGGGGACAAGCACTCCCGTACCGAAGTCGGTACCACCGGACGCGTCTGGTACTCGGGTTCGCCGGAGGTCACCAACTTCGACGACGTCGAAGCCGATTCCGGTCACGTGCTTCAGGTCGATCTCGACATGGCCGATCCCGCACACCCGGTGACGGTGGCGTCGCACCGGGTGGGCCGGTGGCGGTTTGTCAATCTGCAACGGCAGGTCGACAACAGCCGTGACATCGCCGATCTGGACATCAATCTCGATCAGTTGTCCGACAAGGAGCGCACGGTCGTCCGGTTGGCGCTCACCGGCTCGCTGACGGTCACCGACCGGGCCGCACTGGACGGCTGTGTCGACAAGTACTCCCGGTTGTTCGCCTCGATGTATCTGCGCCGCCGGCACTCGCACCTTGCGGTGATCCCCGCCGACGGCGAGTTCGATGATCTGGGTATCGGTGGTTTCGCCGCTGCCGCGGTCGCCGAACTGGTGGAGGCTGCGCGGGCCGGCGACGGCGCGGTCGGCCAGGACGCTCAGGCGGCTCACGACGCTCAGGCGGCGTTAGGCCTGCTGCTCCGGCTCGTCGAGGGGAGCGCGGCGTGAAGTTACACCGACTGGTACTGACCAACTATCGGGGTGTCGCCCACCGCGAGATCGACTTCCCCGACCACGGCGTAGTGGTGGTCTGCGGCGCCAATGAGGTCGGCAAGACCTCGATGATCGAGGCATTGGACCTGCTGTTGCAGTACAAGGACCGCTCGGGTCACAAGGACGTCAAGGTCGTCAAGCCCACCCACGCCGATGTCGGCGCCGAGGTCGCCGCCGAGATCACCACCGGCCCCTACCGTTTCAGTTACCGGAAGCGCTTCCACAAGAAGTGCGAGACCCAGCTGACCATCCTCGAGCCGCGCCGCGAACAGCTCACCGGGGACGAAGCCCACGAGCGGGTGGTGGCCATGCTCGAAGAGACCGTCGACACCCGGTTGTGGCACGCCCAGCGGGTACTGCAGGCGACCTCGACCGCCGCGGTGGATCTCTCCGGCTGCGACGCTCTGTCCCGGGCGCTCGACGTCGCGGCCGGAGAAACCTCCGATCTCTCGGGTGCGGAGCCCCTGCTGATCGAACGCATCGAAGCCGAGTACAAGCGCTACTTCACCCCGACCGGCCGGCCCACGGGGGAGTGGGCGGCGGCGATCGCCCGACTCGACAGTGCCCAGGACCAGTTGGCCGGTGCACGGGCCGCTGCCGCCGAGGTTGACGACCGGGTCCGCAGACACGGCGAACTCACCACGCGGCTGGCCGAATTGGATGCCGCGAGGCCGGCGGTCACGGACCGCTGCGCCCGGGCGAAGGCCTCCGCCGCAGAGCTCGGCGAGTTGGAAGGCGAGCTCCACAACGCCGGACTCCTCGTCGCCGCAGCCCAGGGACCCGCGACCGCGACGGCTGCCGAGCTGGCCGACCGCCTCGGGCTGCAATCCGAACTCCAGACCCGCACCGCGGCCGTCAGCGAACTGAAAGGCCACCTGGCGGACGCCGAACGGGACGAGTCCGCCGCCCTGGCGGTCGTCGACAAGGCCACCGCCGCAGCCCAGGAAGCGGAGCTCGCGCTCACTGCCGCGCAGGCCCGCCAGGACCTGGCCCGCGGCGCTGTCGAGTCGGTGATCGCCCAGGAGGAGGCCGGGAGGATCGCCGGCCGGCTGACGCGCATCGACACCGCCGAGCGCGAACGGACCGCTCTCGCTCAGCAACTGGCCGCCGTCGCCATCACCGCCGACGTGCTGGCCGACATCGAGTCGGCGACGGTGCTGGTCGGGCGGTGCGAGGCGCAACTGGCCGCTACGGCGGCCACGGTCGAGTTCATTGCGGAGGCCGACCTCGATCTCAGCGTCGGCGGGCAGCGGATCGCGCTGGCGGCCGGTGATGCGTGGACCGCGCCGGCGACGGCGACGACGGTGGAACTGCCCGGCGTCGTAAGCGTGCGCATCGACCTGGGCGCCGGCGCCGCCGAGGTTCAGGCCAAACTCGATGCCGCTCAACGACTTCTGGCCGAGTCCCTTGAGCAGGGCGGTGTGGCCGACCTTGCCGCGGCCCGGGTCGCCGACCAGAAGCGCCGCGAACTCGTCGCGGCGCAGACCCACCTGACCGCGACCATCGCCGCGCTGAGCGACGGAGAAGACGTCGAGGGGCTGCGGACCCGGCTGGCCGAACTGCAGGCCGGGTCGCCTGCGGTTGACCCTGATGCCGCCCGCGGCGAGCTGATTGCCGCCGACTCGGCGCTGGCCGCGGCCCGCGACGAGGCCCAGGCCCGCCAGCAGACGGTCTCGACTGTCACTGCCACGGCGACCGAGATGACCACGCGGGCAGCGGTTCTGCGGGCGCGCATCCCGGATGCCGTCGGCGAACTTGAGGGGGTGGCCGCGAAGCTGGCCGCGTTGCGCGCGGTGCGCTCCGACGAAGCGGCGGCCGCGGCGGCCACCGCCGCCGCCGAGGGGCTGCGGATGGCCGGCGAGGCACTCGCCGTGCTACGCGGACGGTATGAGGCGGCCAAGCCCA